>JANXUC010000021.1 GCA_025352065.1 Acidobacteriaceae bacterium
CGGCCTCAGCAGGCACCCCATTCTCCGGGCGCGGCGTGGCAAAAAAGTGCATCCAAAATCGCTTCAGCGTCTCCGGGCTGCCAGCCGTGCAATCCCGCCGTCAGCGAAGCGCAGCTAACTGTCGTGGATGCCGTGCTTCGAAGCCGCAAAGCTTTGCAGTGCGCGGGCAGAGTCATGACAATTCTGCCAAGTCAACAATTGCAGCCGACATGGTAACTCGCAATCCCTGACAATCCGCAAAACGACATACCACCCGCTCAAGCGGCTTGCGATTTCAGTTTCTCAGCGTCGAAGTTCTCCCCTTTCTTGCATAGAGTCAGCGTAACGGCTGCAATCTTGCGCGCCAGTGTGAGACGCGCCATGGTCGGCTTGATGCCTTGGGCCAGCGATCTCTGGTAGAACTCCTGCAACGGCCCGGGACGCACACTGGCCATAGTCGCCGCACCTTTGAACAGCCCTTCCAGTTCGTGATTGTGGTCCTTGTTCAGACCCCGAATGGAGATCTGTTTCTTAGAACGTTGCAGTTGGCCTCTTACATAGCGGTATTCTCCGCTGCTGCGGGTTTCTAGTGCTAGTCCGCTGTAAGCCCACAGCTGTCGCTTGGTGCGAAACCGATTCGGGGTCTGGATCAGAGCCACCGCCAGGGCCGAGCGAATGGGTCCGAGCGATGGAATCTGCCGGAGCTTGGCGGTGATGGCATGCTTGCGACTCTCCGCCAACAGTTCACGGCGCGCTTGCTGGCGCAAGTGCTGCAGCATGTCCAGTTGCTCGTAGAGTCGTTCGGCTCGGCGCCGGACGCCGGCTTCCGGATCTTTCCCAGCCACTGGGCTCTATGACGGGTGTAGTAGACGTCCCGGCCGGCACAGGGGATCGCCCAGCTGCGATAGACCGTTTTCAACCGACTCATGACTCGCGTCGTGTCTTTGACGATGGTCAGATAACTCCGGGCCAGCTCGCGCAGCATGCGACGGCGTGGCTGTACGATCTGCTCAAGCCCCACGTTGCCAACCTGGTCGTGTGCAATCCGCGCAAGAACGCACTGGTCAAAGACGGAAACAAAAGTGACCGCATCGATGCCCAATCCAGGCGCACAAAAGCTAGAACGTCAGGCGCATTCCGACTTCCAAGGCCAGCGGAATGCCTTGCGAAAACACGCCCGACCCGAGCCCGTAACGATTGATTCGTTGCGACGGAGTCGTTCCGTTAGCGGAACCCCGCGTACCGTCAAGGACCCCGAAGGCTCAAGTCGCTTGCACAGGACTACGTCAACAGAGTGTTTCTTTGCCTTCCAAGTAAAACCAGTATCCTTAGCGAAAAAACCTCCCGGATTTCGTGTAGTCGTTCGACTCGGCGGCGGACGCCATTCTGCCAGGATTGTCATCAACCCTTCCAGAAATCAGGTAAGACAGGACAAACTTCATTTCCACAAGCCCTGTCGATATCGGCAGATCACGATTGTGGCATAATTGCGGCCATGCGATGCATTCTGCTCTTCGGGTTGGCGACTGGGAGCCTGATGGCCGGAGATGCGTATCCACCACCCCGGTTTACGGACCCACTGAGAACACAGAAGCTCGAATCGGCCATGCCCCAGATCGATGCCATCTTGCGTGCTTATGCCGTAGAAAAAAAGATTCCAGGGATGGTGTGGGGCGTCGTTATCGATAACCGTCTGGCTCATGTGGGAACGTTCGGTGTTCGGGACCGGGTGTCGAATGCGCCGGTGACAGGCGATACCACATTTCGCATCGCGTCCATGACGAAAAGTTTCACAGCTTTGGCGATTCTGAAACTGCGAGATGAAGGGAAGTTGTCGCTGGAAGACCCAGTGGCGAAGTGGATTCCAGAGTTTGCGAACATGGAATTGCCGACCCGTGACACGCCGCCGCTGCGTATCCGGCAGTTGCTGAGCCACAGTACGGGTTTTCCGGAGGACAATCCCTGGGGCGACCAGCAACTGAGCGCCACCGACGCAATGCTGGACGAATGGCTCAGAAAGGGAATCCCGTTCTCTACGCCACCGGGAACTCGCTACGAGTATTCCAACTATGCCTTTGGGTTGCTGGGGCGCGTGGTGACGAGGGCATCCGGCATGCCTTACGAGAAATACATGCGGCAGGAGATTCTTTCGAAGCTGCATATGGATGGAACTACCTTCGAGTTTTCGGACGTGCCTGCCGCGAGCCGCGCCGTAGGTTATCGTTTGAAGCCGGATCGCACTTACGGGGAAGAGCCGCCGCTGCCGCACGGGGTATTTGGGTCGATGGGCGGTCTGCTGACCACCGCCACCGATTTGGGCAAGTATGTTGCTTTTCATCTTACCGCGTGGCCGCCGCGCGACGATGCCGAAACGGGTCCGGTGCGAAGAGCGTCGGTCAGGGAGATGGCTCATCTTTGGACGCCAGCCAATCTGACAGCAAGCTACGCGAACGGGGTGCTCCAGGCTTCGGAGGCTGGATACGGTTTTGGACTGCGCGTCAGCAGCGATTGCCGCTTTGAGCACATCGTGGCGCATGGCGGGGGATTGCCCGGATTCGGCTCGTACATGGCCTGGTTGCCCGAGTATGGCGTTGGCATTTTTGCGATGGCAACGCTGACGTATTCTGGGCCGGCGGAGCCGATCAAACAGGCATGGGATGAGATGCTGAAAACGGGCGGGCTGCGCAAACGCGAGTTGCCCGCTACGCCGCTCCAGACGCAGATGCGCGATCACATTCTGGATTTGTGGAAGCGCTGGGACGACGGTGAAGCGAAGAGTATTGCGTCCATGAATCTGTTTCTTGATGCGCCCGTGGAACAGCGGAAGGCGGAAATCGCCGCGTTGAAGGCCGAGGTGGGCGAGTGTTCGGCGGCGGGTCCGGTATTGCCCGAGAATTGGCTGCGCGGGCAGTTCAATATAAAATGCGAAAAGGGCACCGTGGGGGTGTTCTTCACGATGGCCCCGACGCAGCCCCCGGTAGTGCAGCACCTAGCGTTTCAGAAGCTTGTATCGGAGAACGTGCGCCTGAACGCGCCCACTGGAGCACCGGCGGGCGTAGCATGCACGCAGTAACCTTGGCTGGCCACACTTCAGGCCCATGACAGACATAAGGTCAAAGTGCATTGGAGCATTCACATTGACAGGCCATCCCTGCCTCTGTCCGAGTAACCAGGATCGTGGACGTTCTGTCGGCAACTCTCCACAATCCGATAGGGGAAGAGTCGCCCGAAATGCGTCCATAACTCGACTGCAAAAAGGTATTATGCGGAGGCTTCCGAAGCGCAAGGGGCGGAGGCTTCTGTGCCTGGGAGATGCAGCAATTGAACGCATCCAGCATCGACAAGAAGCAAACCCCTTCAACGTGCACGACACTTCACCGAAGCCAACGCCGCGTAGGGCTGGCAAAAGCTCCATGCCCAGCGAACGGATCGGCGCGCTGTCGATGTTGGCTTAGTTTCGGAATGAGAGGGTATCCAGATGAAAAAGTTCATTTCTTTGATCACGTTTGTAGCGTCGTCCCTTTTTGCGCAGACGCCGGCGGCTCCGGCTCCAAAGTACCCGAATTTCCCGAGCGAGACCCCGGCGAAGTTCCAGCCTTCGAACAACAGCTTCGACTATGTGCGGCGCGAGGAGATGATCCCGATGCGCGACGGCGTGAAGTTGCACACGGTCATCCTCGTCCCGAAGGGCGCGCGCAACGCGCCCATGCTGCTGACCCGGACACCGTATGACGCAAACGCGCTGACAGGTTATGCCCAGAGCCCGCAACTGGGGCCCATTCTGAACGGCTACGATAACGCCGTCGACGTGATCGTCGAAGGCGGCTACATCCGAGTCGTGCAGGACGTCCGCGGTAAATACGGTTCCGAGGGCGACTACTTGATGAACCGGCCGCTCAGCGGTCCGCAGAACCCCACGCCCGTCGATCACGCGACCGACACGTACGACACCATCGACTGGCTGGTGAAGAACATGAAGGAGTCGAACGGCAAGGTCGGCATCCTTGGCATTTCGTACGACGGCTTTCTGCCGCTGATGGCTCTAGTGAATCCGCACCCGGCACTGAAGGTTTCGGTACCGATGAATCCGATGGTCGACGGCTGGATAGGTGACGACTGGTTCCATAACGGGGCATTCCGCCAGGCAGGAAGTCTCGAATACATCTTGAACCAGGAAGCGACACGGGACAACGCGGTCAAGTGGTGGAGTGGTTTCTCAGACGATTACGACGAATACCTGGCCGCAGGTTCGGCGGGTGAGTTGGCCCAGCGCCACGGGATGGAGCAAGTCGGGTTCTGGCGCAAAATTCTCGCGCACCCCTCCTATGACGCTTTCTGGCGCGACCAGGCAGTCGATAGAAT
The DNA here is from genome assembly GCA_025352065.1 of Acidobacteriaceae bacterium. Classification (GTDB taxonomy): domain Bacteria; phylum Acidobacteriota; class Terriglobia; order Terriglobales; family Acidobacteriaceae; genus JANXUC01. The sequence continues at coordinate 4,342 of JANXUC010000021.1, forward strand.
CCTTTCCGGGCAACCGCTGAAGGTCCCGGTGATGCTGGTCCACAGCCTGTGGGATCAGGAAGACATCTATGGGGCACTGGCGGTCTATAAGGCCATCAAGCCGAAGGATACGGGGAACGACAAGGTGTTTCTCACGATAGGTCCGTGGTTTCATGGCCAGTCGATTCGGGACGGCAGTTCTCTGGGAGCGCTGAAATTCCATCAGGACACGTCGTACTACTTTCGGCAAAACATTTTGCGGCCGTTCCTTGACCACTATTTGAAGGATGAGGCGCCTACCAACCCCGTGGCTTCGGTCAGCGCTTTTGAGACCGGTACCAATACGTGGCTGCGGTTGGCTTCCTGGCCTTCGGGATGTTCGAGCGGTTGCTCGCTGAAGCCCTCGCCGTTCTTCATGAATGCGAATGGCAAAGCGGGTTTCACCGGCGATAACAGCGGCTCGGTCGTCCAAGAATACGTTTCGGATCCGGCGAAGCCTGTTCCGTATCGCACGCGGTCCAGCCAGCCTTCGAAGGAACTTGAGTGGCAGCCTTGGCTTGTTGACGACCAGCGCGAAGCTTCCAGAAGGCCCGATGTCGCCGTTTTTGTCTCGGATGTGCTTCGCGAGCCAGTGAAGATCAGTGGTCAGCCGATGGTGAATCTGCGGGCATCGACCAGCGGCACGGATTCCGATTGGGTCGTGAAGGTTATTGATGTCTATCCTGATGAAGTCACGGGTGAACCGCTGATGGGCGGTTATCAGCTAATGGTGTCAGCCGATATTTTCCGGGGACGCTATCGTGAGAGTCTCGAAACACCGAAGGCCATTGCCTCCGGCCAGCCGCTGCTTTACAAGTGGATTTTGCCGGCGGCGAACCACGTGTTCCTGCCTGGGCACAGGATGATGGTGCAGGTGCAGTCGAGCTGGTTCCCGCTGTATGACCGTAATCCGCAGACCTTCGTCCAGAGCATCTTCTGGGCGAAGCCGGAAGACTACAAGAAGGCCACACAGCGCATTTATTCGGGAAGTTTCGTTGAGCTTCCGGTCGTCACAAAGTAGCGCTTGGACAGTCGAGGTTCTTAGCGTCCGTGGCGTTGTCTTCGATGACTTGGAGACTCTATCTCAACAACGGGATCTTCGAGCGCGCCGCGAGCAGAGTACGCTTTTCTTGCTCCATCGTCGTATCCTAACGCTGGTGAGCGTTCATTTCGCCCAGCATCGCGCTTGCCTTCGTCCTTGAAATGTTCGAAAGGCGCGCCATTTGCTGCGCATGTCCTTCAAAGCACTCTCGCGCAGAATGATGAACGGTTGCACTGTGAGGCCGTTCTGCGCCAGTGCGTTGGATTGTGCGCGAATTGTCGGCTAACCGGAAGTGATCCATAAACGGCGTTCGAGGAAGTCTGGGCTGACTTCCCAGAACGAGACTTCTGGCCCAGAATAACTTCCGAGTGGCCCGTCATTCTCCAGTTGAACGGTTACTTGCGATATGGTAATTATCACCAGATACGGACCGGCACAGGGCACGCCGCGTGCTGGCGTTGTGGGACAACGTGATTCGGCTATACTCCCTTTGCAGGATGGCGAAATTATAGGCGCCTCTTCGCATGTACTAGAAACTTACGGAGAACCATGAGCAAGACACGCAGGAACTTTATCAAGAGCGCGGGAGAGCTGGTCCGTCTGAGCGTTCCCGAAAAGCGTCAAAAACAGCAAAAACCACGGAACAACGCACTGGCGGATCATGTTGCCCCCCCTTTGTGTTCTTGTTATCGGAACATCGCAACCCTACTGCTGCAACCTTGCCCGGCGGGGTAAGATTCTCCTGCCGGAGTGTCAAGCAATCGATGGAGCTGAGGCTTTTCTCGAGGATGATCCGAGAAGAGCCTGAACTCTTCTAATGTCGTTTTCGGCGGGCCCGAAGCGAAGCAAAATTCCGAATTTCATTCTTCTTCAGGAAAGAACCTACGTGTTCCCGGCAAGCGATGGTGCAGGCAATGGCGATCTGTGGCAACTAGGACGATGTGATCGGTGTGATTGCGACTATCTCCGGCGCGCTAGCACGGGCAAATATCAGCATTTATGTTGTTTCCACGCGAAAGACGGACTATTTTCTCGTGCGCGCGCCAGACTTGAAACGCGCGATCGAAACTCTTCGAGCCGCTGGTCACTACGTAAACGGAACGATGTAGCTTATCCCCCCTTCTCCGACAACAGGGTTGCTTACTCGATTCGGGAACTGGCCAATTCTGACCAGTCCATCCTCCTCGTTGTTGTCTGAACATCGCAATTACACTCACAATCCTGCTACTACTCGCTGGATGAAAAGGATACACAGAACCGATTCGTTCCTCACTTCAAAGTAGGCCGGGTTTCCCGGCACACACGAAAGAATGGTTCCCACCCCTCTGGCACCGCTCTGGTTTGCGAGTTGTGACGAACTTGCGTCCGCGATCTGGTGCAGCCGTGTAAGATGGTGCCGGTTTAATCGCGGCTGCGAGTGTTGTCTGTTCTCACGGCCTGAAACGTCGGAGGAAGTTCTACATGGCGACCGCCGCGTTACAACGACACAACCGTCGTTTCGATGACCTTTTTTTCTCCGCTATGGCGGTAGTGGTTCTCGTCTCGGTTTTGGTCGGATTCTCACAGACCTACTTTGTCGCTCCGCTACCAAACCTGACCGTGAAAATCCACGCCGCCGGTCGCGGTCGTAATTTTCCTCGTCGGCTTTCCCCTTCCTTTGCGGGTGGATGGAGATGCCGTAGTAGCTCCGGCGCACTCTGCTCAACCGCAGCCGGAGGTTGAAGGTGTGATTGCCAGTGTCCTGGTTCGCGAGGGAGATCGCGTGCATCAGGGTCAGGTCGCGGCACGGCTGGCGGATTGGGAATCGCGAGGCGCGCTGGCAGACGCCGAGGCTAAGTATCAGACCGCTGTCCTGCAAATGAATCACGCGCTGGCTAACAATGACGGTGGCGAAGCAGGCGTGCAGCGGGTGCAATCGGACTACTGGAAGTCCGAAGTGGGCCGGGCCGAGGCGCTGCTTGACAGAACGCAAATCCGTTCCCCAATGGATGGTGTGGTTGCCACGCCCAACGTGGAGAACATGGTGGGACGCCGCCTGCAATTCGGCGACACATTCGCCGAGGTGGTTGATACCTCCCGCGCCGTCGTGGACGTGGCCATTGAAGATGATGATGCCGGTTTGCTGGCCAAGCAAGCGCCTGCTTCCATCAAGCTCAATAGTTTCCCAATGCGCACGCTGCATGGCGAGGTAGCCATAGTCAGTCCGCGGAGCGCTCTGGTTTGGCGGGTCCGGCGTGGCTCAGAATTAGGCGACTTTGGCGAGCCATAGCGGCCCGCTAGATGAACCATGGGACGGGCGACGAATCCAGTGCCTCATATCAAAAGCGGTAGTGTACACTAAGCTGATATTCACGCGGCGCTTGGGTTAACGAGATAAATATCTTATCGCGGCCAATTCGGGGCGTTTATTCCCCGGATAGAACAGGCGAAGCCAGCCCGAGCGGCGGATAACGGCATGAGTGACCCAAAAGAGCTGAAGCACGATCCCGAAGCGCCGACTCTTGTGCCCGATAGTGCTGCGTTTCCTTACTCTACCGTCTCCAAAAAAGCTAACGCCGTACAAACCCCGCCCCCCTCTTCTTCGGAGGCGGCAACTCTCTTCCAAGCGCCAGAAAGCCAGCTGTCCGGTGAGGGAGCTGCCGCCCCGAAACCCAGAGGCCGTTTTACTCCGCCCTCGTCGCCGGCGCCACCCAGCGGCACCTGGGATGGGCTCTCGCTTCAGCCGGGTGACGTCCTCGGGAACCGCTATGAAGTCCTAGAAATCCTAGGCGAAGGCGGCATGGGCACCGTCTACAAAGCGACCGACATCGAACTGAGTCGCACTATCGCGCTCAAAGTGATCCGGCCTGAGTTGGCCAGCAAACGAGAAATCCTTCAACGCTTCAAACAAGAATTGATCCTCGCCCGTCAGGTCACAGACCGGAATGTGATCCGCATCTTTGATCTGGGAGAAGCGGATGGAATCAGGTTCATCACCATGGAATATGTGGAGGGAGAGAGCCTCTACCAGATTCTCCGGCGACAAGGCAAGCTTTCGGTGGACGAGACCATCGAAGTCATGAAGCAGATGTTAAGCGGGCTGCAGGCGGCGCACCGGGAAGGCGTTATCCATCGCGATCTGAAGCCGGGCAATATCATGCGCGACGCCCAGGGCCGGGTCGTGGTCATGGACTTCGGCCTCGCTCGCTCGCTCGGCGGGGACGGGATGACGCAGTCTGGCTCCATGCTGGGAACCATGGAGTACATGTCTCCCGAACAGGCGCAGGCGATGGAAGTCGATGCCCGCTCCGACCTGTTCACGGTAGGACTGATCTGCTACGAACTCCTGACCGGCAAGATGCCTTACCAGGCCGACAGCGCCGTCGCCAGCCTCCTGAAGCGAATGCAGGAACGCGCCGTGCCTGCTTCTGATTTGGATCCGAGTATTCCGCAGCCGGTCACCGACTTAATCTCCAAGTGTTTGGAGCGTGACCCTGCTTTACGCCACCAGAGTGCACAAGAGATCCTCGACCGCATCGACGAAATTACGGGCAGGCGTCCGCCCTCTACGATCGTCGCGGCTCCGCCCGCTCGAAGTTCCAGGCCCAAGGCGCCAAGAAAACAAGTTTGGGTGACAGCTGCCGGTTTGATTGCCCTGGTGATATTGGCGGTCGCCAGCGGATGGTTTCTCCGCGTGGGTCAGAGGACTTCACAGGCTCATAAGCCGGTAAGGGTTTTGCTGGCCGATTTTCGCAATGCAACCTCGGAGCAGGTGCTGAGCGATACTCTGGAGCCGCCCTTTGAACTGGAGTTGGAAGGCGCCCCCTTCATCAGTGTTTTCAACCGCACGGAAGCGCGCAGGACAGTGGGAGAATTAAAACCGGGAACTACCGAACTCGACGAGGCGAACGCCAGGCTCGTTGCAGTACGGGATGGTATCGACGTGGTCGTGAGCGGTTCGATAACAAAGTCGGGGTCTGGCTATAAGGTGTTTAGTAAGGCCACGGATTCCCTCACGAGCAGAACGATCGCCACCGAGGAAGCCGAGGCGTCGGACAAGTCAAACATCCTGCGAGCAGTGGCTGCTCTCGCCAGCCAGATACGCGCTGCTCTCGGCGATACTGCCTCTGAATCGAGCAAGCTCGCTGAAGCAGAGACCTTTACCTCCGATTCGCTGGAAGCGACCCACGAATACGCCGAAGCGCAACAGGCGCGTTACGCAGGCAAGACCGCCGAAGCTATCCGTGGCTTTCGCCGCGCCATCGAAATTGACCCCAAGCTGGGCAGCGCCTACGGGAACCTGGGGGCGCTCTACTGGAATGAGGGTAATCAAGCTGGCGCAATCAATTTCTACAAGTTGGCGATGCAGCACATCGACCGCATGACCGACCGGGAAAAATATCGGACGCGCGGAGGCTACTACCTGGCCATGTCAGACGGTGACAAAGCCGTGGAGGAGTTCAGCACTCTGGTCAAGCAGTATCCCTCCGACAGTATGGGACTGAGCGCCCTGGCCCACGCTTACTACTTGCGGCACGAGATGGCGAAAGCCGTGGAAGCCAGCCGCCGGGCTATCGAGATCTATCCCAAGAATGTGGTCTACCGCACCAACGCGTCTCTGTATGCGCTGTTCGCGGGCGACTACGAAACATCAGAGCGCCAGGCGCAAGCTGTTCTGCAAGTCAATCCGGCCTACGAGGACGCTTTTACTATCCTGGCACTGTGCGAAACCGCAAAGGGAAATTACGACAAAGCCGCAGAGTCTTGGCACAAGGTCGAGAGCCTGAGCCCGGGGGGTGCTTCGTCGGCAGCCGGCGGCCTGGCTGATCTCGCTTTGTACCGCAGTGACCCTGGACAAGCTATTCCTTTTCTGGAAAAAGGGATCGAGGGCGACCTCCTGGCGAAATCCGCCGATGCGGCCGCCAAGAAGTACGTGATCCTTGCGGAAGCCCAGCTTACGTTGGGCAAAAAGGCGGAGGCGCTGCAATCGTTACAGCGTGCCGTCACGTTGAGCAAGTCTAACGTACTTTTCGCCGCAGCTCGCGTGTATTTGCTGGCAGCGGACTCCACCAAAGCGGCCGCCCTGGCTTCTGAGCTTACAAACCAAGTCGAGGCGGTGCCCCAGTCCTTTGGCAAGCTGATCGAGGGCGACATTCAGCTGAGCCGGGGACGCCCGAAGCAAGCCCTTCAGCTCTACCGGGAATCCGATCTGCTAGTGGATTCATGGCTGGCGCGGTTCGACATGGCACGAGCCTATATCGAGCTGAGAGCGTTTACCGAGGCCAGCACAGAATTGGAAATCTGCCAGCGTCGCGGTGGTGAGGCTACGGACATCTACATCGACGAACAGCAAACCTTCCGCTACTTCCCGCCGAATTACTACTATCTCGGCCGCACACTCGAAGGGCTCAAGAGTGCTGGCGCCGCCGACGCCTATCGCAAGTTCCTGGCTATGAAAATCAAGAACCCCCGCGATCCCATGGTGGACGACGCCCGGAAGCGGCTTGCGAAATTGTAGGCCAGCAGTGCGCTGCATCGTTAACTCATTGACCTGCCGCAACTTGGCTGAGTCGTAAAGCTCACCGAGAGCCCCGCCCCCGTTTGAGCGGGGGTGGGGCGATCATCGCTGCTGAAGGTTACTGCTGAACACAGAGCAGATTGGCATGTTGGGAGCAGGCAGTGGTGTTGTAGGCACTCCATTGAGGGTCGCTCCCATTACCAGTTCCAAATCCGCCGGTATAGTTGCCGGCGCCCGCTGTTCCCCCCAGACTGCCTGCATACTTCCCGGCCGTCGGGAACACGATCTTGGTCGTTAAGTGCATGATCGTGGCGTTCTGAGTTGTATCGTCCAGAGTTACCACCAGGTTGTAGCACCCAGTGGGGAGCCCAGACGTGTTCCAGTTAAAGTTGAAGGTGGAAGTGCCGTCAAACGTCAAGCCAACAGCCAGGCTTGGAATGCTACTGTCGTACAACGCAATCGGAGTGCCTGTTGGCCCGCCCAAGCAAGTAGCATTGCTGAATGCCTGAACCGTATTCAGCGTGCTCAGGCTCGAAACGTAGGTATTCGTGGCATCTTGCAGTTGCCACTGCACTGGGACAGTGGTGCCAACTTCGAAAGTTCCTGAGTCGCTTTGCGCAGTCGCGCTCGCCGCTGTGGCGGGCATTAGGGGAGACAAGAAACCGGTGAAGTTGTAAACGACGAGATAGGGAATGTTGCCCGAACTAGCCGTATTGCCTGCCTGGTCCGTGGCGCTGACACCGAAGCTTCCGGCCCCAACCGGGGATGCAGTGTAAGGCGAGCCTGATGGAGTGGGCGTGCACGTCACCATGTCACCACCTCCCCCGTCGGTGCAGATGAAGTTCGGCGTGATTGGGGAATTTAGAATGATCGACTGGTTTGGTGACGGGGACGCGACAGTTATGGCGGGTCCCGTCGTGTCTATATTGATAGGGCCGAACGAGCCGATCCCCAAGTTGCCAGCGTTGTCTTTACAACTGCCGTTGGCGGTCGTGGTTTGCTGACTTGAAATCGTCAGGCCGCCAGTAATCGTGGTGTTATTCGGTCCCGACAGTGGGTCGGTGCACGCGAATGCTACCACGACAGGCTGATTGGTCCAGGTACCGGGGACGTAATTGACACCGCCTGCGGTGGCCGAGCCAGTCACGGTTGGCGGCGTCTTGTCGATCTTGATCGGCCCGAATGGCAAAGGCGCAATGGTAGAGGTGTTGCCCGCCTTGTCGGAGCAAGTCCCGCTGGCGTTTGCACCGGCAAACGGGGTCTCCTGGGTGAACGTTTGCGATCCAGTTGGAGAGCCCGTCGCCAAACCGGAGTTGACGTTCAGTGGCGAAGCGTTGTCAACACAAGCATATGTGACGTTGACGTCCTGGTTTGTCCAGACGCCCGGAGTGTAGGCATTGGTGTCGGGCGTGGTAGCCGATACCGTCAGGACGGGTGGCGTCTTGTCAATCAAGACAGGCGAGAAGCCAGCGGTGGAGACATTACCCGCCGCATCCGTGCACATGCTGGTTGAAGTTCCACTTGACGTTTCTGTGCTGAACGTCTGCTGTACCGGGACAAAGGATGCTACCCCAGAGTTCACGTTCGCCGGGGAGGCGTTGTCCACGCAACCGTAAGTGACAGTGATGTTCTGGTTTGTCCAAGTACCTGCGTTGTACATGACATTGGGAGCAGTAGTAGCCATCACAGTGAGCACCGGTGGCGTCTTGTCAATCATGATGGGCCCGAATTGCACTGGCACCGCATTGTTGCCGGCAAGATCCTGGCAAGCACCGCTCAACGTCGTACCGGATGTCTCCGCCACAAGCGTTACCGTAGCAATCGAGGTCAGCGAGTTTGGCTGGCTGTAGGTGAGCGTTGACCCTACAGCGGGAATGCCACCGATGATCGGGTTTGTCATTAAAGGTCCCGACAGGGTGTCAGCGCAGGTGAACGTCACCGTCACGTTCTGGCTCGTCCAGGTTCCGGGCGTATAGGTGGAAGCGGCGGTGAGGTTAGGCGGGGTGAGATCAATCTTGACCGGCGGCATGCTCGGAGTCGGCGCCGTAAAGACTGCGTTGTTGTTGGCAAAGTCACTGGCCGATACCGAGCCGCTGACGTTCGTCCCTTCGCTGGAAAGCACAAGCGGGTTGGGAAGGCTGGTCTTGACTCCCGAGAGATTGTCAGCTGTCGTGTAGGTGAAGTTGACCGCCGTGTTGTTCCAGCCGTATACGTTAGCGGCGGGACTGGCGTTGGCGAACGTCAGACTCGGCGTCACGTTGTCCACGATGATGTTGGGCGGCGTGCCACTCGGCGTCACCGCTGGCTGAGAAACAGCGGTGGCGGTGGCCAGCACATCGGCCGCGCTGTTGACGTAGTGCCCGATGGCGTTCGCGGTGAAGGTTACGTAGCCGTTTCCGCTCCCCGCAGTGCAGTTAAAGGCGAAGATCCCGGTTCCGTTGGCTGAAACCGTGTTGCTGCCGACTGGGCTCGCGCAATTCACAACCGGTGTCGAACCAGGAGGCATTCCCCCGGAAACCGTATTCACCATTAAAGTTGGAGCAACGCCGGTGGCGGTCGCCGGACCCTGGTTGCTGATAGTGACCGTGACCGTCGCAGCATCCCCGGCTTTCATGTAGCCGGTGCTGCCAACTTGGTTCAAAATCTGCGGATTCACGCCTGCGATCGTGAACTGGTTCACGAAGAGTGTCAGTTGCTGAACGTCCAGCGCGGGAGTGCTGGCGTTGCTGGTGGTGGCCTGGTCCTGCACTTGCACGCTGGCGGTGTAGGTGCCCGGCGCGGCGGTCACAACACTGGTACTGATCTGGCCGGATTGGCTGAGAGTAAGAGGAGTCACCGGCAACACTAACAGCGACGGATTTACGGGGAGCGTGGCTGGCATGGGATTCGTCGGATCCGGGGGCACACTCCAAGCCGTAGCGCCAAAGCCGCCCAAGGACGACAGCATCGTGTTGGTGTAATTCTGCCCAACCACGGCCGTCGGCAAGGCCGAGGTGGTAATGGTCAGCGAAGAGGCGCCGTTGGCCTGCCCTTTGGCAACTGTCTTAAAGGGATTTACCGTCTGGCTCACCGGTGGCGCGACGACGCGCAGGGTCACCCGGTTGCCTTCTCCCGGGGACAAGGACAGAGTTGAGTTGGTCGGGTCGGCGGCCGAACCAATTCCCACAGTCCCGGTGGCAAACGCTGGATCGGTGATGTTGGCCACGATGATGCTCTCCTGCTGCACGTTCAGATCGCAGGTAGGGTTGCCTGCGGCGCTCTCACGATTTGCAGTCGGGCTCTCATATACCTTGTGCTGCACCAACTGGCACTGCGAGCAGCCGGGAGATTGCGTGCAGCTGTTGGGGTTCGAACAACTCGCCGGGCAGCAGGTCACACCCGCGGATTTAGCAAACTCCTTGGTGCTGTAGCTCGCGCTGGTGTTCCCTTTGTTATTGACCCTCCAGCTATAGTCCGTGACTGGGTTGGAGCCATCCGAAAGACTGGTGATCTTGGGCGTGAAGATATCCGGACTCACGATCTTGGGAGTGAAAATCTTCGGGGTGAAGATTGTTGGCGTGGAGATGGCATTGACCACCTTCGGGTTCACCACTTGGACGGAACTGATCTTGGGCGTGAAGATTTTTGGCGTGAATATAGTCGGCGTCGCGATGGCGGGCGAGCTATTTGCGATCGTGCCGATCTTGGGCGTGAAAATCGCCGGAACGCCAATTTTCGGCGTGAAAATACCCGTACTGGCATCCGGTGGGCCATCCACCGTGGGGTCGTAGCTCTCACCCACCGCGATGGGCAAAGTCCCGTAGGGCGTCGCAACATCCGGATTGCTGTTGTCGGCAGTCAGGAAGTCGGGGTCCGCCACAAGGGGATTGGTGGGGTCGCCGTTGATGACGGCCAGAGCCTGCAGGCCGGTGAATGTCGGATTACCCGTCGACGGTATGCTTTGGATTTGTGCGACGAGCACATTGAGACTGGCGCTTGCATTAGTTGAGTTGAGCGTGATGGCTTGGGTCAACGTGGTCTTAGGGTTGATTGCGACGTCGAGATAACAGTTTGGAGTGGCGGGAAAGCTTGCCGTTCCCCCTGAGATAGTGCAGCTGCCGATGGGGTTCGGGCTGGTGGAGGCGACGCCCAGAATGATCCGATAGTACGAAGGAGAACCCAGCGGAGTCGTGCTCAGCGGGCTAGCCGTGTTCTTCACCAGGAGGGCGAACGAGCGCTGCGGCACCGATGTGCTCAGCGACTTCGCGTTTTCCTTGAACCGCACGACCAATCCGTTGGTAACGCGCGAGGTATAAATATTCTGGTTGCGGTCCCCGCTGTAGGCGGAAGGCTGGCCGTTGTCGTCCCGGACCGTCGCGCAGACAGGCTGCATTGGGGCGCAAGTCGGACAGGCGGTTCCTGTGCCAAAGTACGTGCTGGGTTGATTGGTTCCTGAGTTAGGCGGATCGTAGCGGGTCCAGTCCTCAGTATTGTTGACGACTGGCGGGGGTACGACGTCGCGATTGTCCGTCCAGGTAATGTGGAAATCAGGAGCGTTCGTGGCTCCCGTTGCGTCCTTCCCCTGGGTATTGAAGACCCACGAATTGCCGCTCGGCAGAATGCTGTGCGCTGCAATGTCAATGTAGTCGCCGATAAACGGGGTCGTGCCTTGAACGAATAGGGGTAGGTTTGGCGGGTTGAAGAAGCCTTGCTCAATCTGACTACTGTCGGGGTTAACCCAATAGGGATACTGAGAAATCTGGAAACCGGAGAACATCGATGGACCGTTGGATGGGTCGATCATGCCTCCGAACACGTCTACGGTGTGCCGAATGCCCGAAGTCGGGTCCAAGAGGTTGGGCGTGAATATGGTGGCGGGAGCCGCGATCGTGCTGCCCTGTATTGGCTGGTCTTGGCGTGCCAGCTGCGAAAGGCCCACGCATGGTGCGTTGGGGCACGCCAGCACGCTCTCCAGATTGTCGCGGCGCGAGTCATACCAGGCCAGCATGAGCTTGCCATAGGCGAAGCTCAGCGACGGCATCAACTGGTGGCCGTAGGCGGTGCTCGTGGGCGCGCTGCTATCGGCGACGTAGGGCGTTGTCCAGGTGCTGGAACCCTTGGGCAATGTGGTGAGCATGATGCGGGAACCATAGGTACCGGCGGTGGGGCCGTTCACGCGTTGCGAAAACGCCACCCACACTCGGCCGTTGGCGTCCACGGCTATGCTTGGGACATCGAGCCAGCGGAAGGCACCAGCTTGCTGCTGGTCAAAAACGCTCCTCGGAGGATACTGGTTGGTGGCCGTGTGAGCGACGAATGTGTACACCTGCGGTCCGTTGATGAAGGAACTACCGCCGTTGGTGGAATACGCGTACTGAATGGCATCGGACTGGCTCCCGTTTGCCGACGCGATCTGCCTCCAGGCGACATAGACCGTGCCGGTGACCGGATCAATGGCCGCAACTGTTCCCTGCGCCAATTTTTGGCTCTGGCTGAGAATCTGGGGCTGGCTCCAAGTGGCGCCGCAGTTGGTCGAGACAACCGTTTTGATCTGCGAAGCAGGATTGTTTTGCGAGCCATTGAATTTCGTAAAAAAAAGGTAAACATAACCGCTGCTGAAGGTTTGGCCGTTTATTTTGCAAGTGGCTGTGCGGCCCGCGCGCGGGATGTCCACTGCGATCCACGGTTTGTCGAGGAATTGTCCGGCATTGCCATTGTCGACCAGAGCGGCGTTGATGTAAGCGAACCGGTTGCCATGGGTCGTGCCGTTGCTGTTCTTCATCAGAATCGCCGCATCGCCGTTCCCACTGTTGTTCTGATCCTGGAATGTGGCCACGAAAACTCCACTCGCAGATCCGGTGGCACGGTTAAACACCAAGCCGCTATAGTAAAAAAGGCCGTGCGTCCCAGCCCGCACGGTTGGGTCGGTAGCTACGGTGAACTGATGCAGAGGCGAAGCTGTCCCTACAGACGACGTATCCTGCGGGTAGCCTGGCAACAACGTGCTTTTCCAGGTTTCACCGCCGTCCAGGGAGGTGTATACGCCGAGCCAGGCATCTCCCAGTATGTTGGGCGCCTGCGGGTTTGGAATGTCGACGGTGCGGTAGTCGTTGGCCCCGGCAAGCAAGTGCTCGGGGTTGCGGCTGGAAACCGCCATGGAAGGCTCATTCTGGCGCTGCAGGTAGGGGTCACCCGCCGGCCATATCGTGCCCGAGACCATGTTTATGTTTTGCCCTGCAAACGGGGCGGGAACCTGGCCGACGGTGGTGGCGACGCATGACAAGGCTAATCCAACCACAATGATCGCGCTACGGAAACTCTGCATGACGATTCCCCCGAACCTGCCTGACTTTGGACTGCTCAACTCTTACTTGCTCAGCTAGCCAGGAACATAGGGACAGACTTGTCCTTCTGTACGACAGCAGCTACACAAGAGGCCAAACTGCTCGCTTCGAATGAATCCGTGGGAGGCCATGGCACGGTGCCAGCGACTCCGACTTTTTTGTTCTAGAAATTTTGAGGCGAGACCTAAAGGAATTGGCCTGCTTGCCGCCTCCAGGAGCGAACCAGCAACAGCGGGGCACACGAAGATTATTACGACACTGTAACTATTGTCAACTACATTCCTTGGAAGGATGCGGGCCGAAGCGCCCGCGAGGCACGCCTTTTGCACTTTAACGGCAAACTGTTTCGCAATGGGCATCCTGACCTAAGGGCTATGGCAAGTCGTCCTCGTCGGGCCATTCTTTTCCACCGCACAATTTCACCGCCTGCTCCAATGCCCGTGCCGCCTTTTTTGCCGCCCCCGAATCTGTGAAAAAGAAACTGAGGTCGTTTCTAGCAATTTTCGCCTCCCGTTCGTCCGCTTCTTTGTTTCCGGTCGTCTGCGGCGACGTTTTGCGGCGGGTTACAACTAATTTCTTGCCCGGCTCCACCCGGCTCACGACCTTGAGAACGGCACCACCCGTGGGCTTGCACTGGGCAAACGTCTGAGCCTCAACTGAAGCGGGCGTGGTCAGTTCGGCCAGGTTCGCATAGAGGGTGAACTCCAGATCTTGCAGGCCGTCCTCGGAATTGGTCCGCTTTCGTGTCTTGAAGATCATCTTGCAGCCGCTAATCTCCGCAATTTCAGTGCTCTCCTCGACCTGCACAACTTGCCCTTGCAATTTGCATTGGTTCCTCACAACTGCCTTACCGTTCACGTTCCGTCTTAATTGCTCCGCAACCTCCGCCATGCGCTGCTTACTACCGGGCAATCCGGTCTTCTGGCAGCCAATGTCGGAGTGTTGCCGGGGGGCTATCACCGGCGCCGGGGTTTGCGAAACCGCGAAAGGACACCCGGCCATCACAGCCGCAAGCAGTCCGTTTTTAAATGCATGATGTCGGGTTTTTCTCATCAGAAGGCGGCGTCCGCGATTCAATATCCGGCGCTCACGCGCGAAGTCTAACAGATCTAGGCCGTGAGGAATGCAACAGACCCTTGCTGCTAATCTTGAGACCCGTCTCGGCGGGCACACCCGCGCCTGCCGCATAAAGCAAATTCAACGTGCCCGACGCTGCCGCCGTGTGATTCCCGGCAGGCTCGGCCTGCAAACGGAATGTCTGATTCACTGGAACGCTCGCGTTGGAGACCGCAGCGATGAAATCCCGCGGATTTGAGTTGAATCCCTTGAGGGCGGTCGCCGTTCCGGTTGCCGGAGACACCAGCGTTCCGCGGGCGTGATGTTGCCAATGCCCACCTTCGCCGTAACCCCTGTTCCCGTTTGGAACAGAACCGAGTTCCCAGTAGGAACGCATCTGGGTCAGAATCTCTTTGAGCGGATGGCGGTATTTCATAAAAATTTCATCTCCGTCTGAGAATGTGGGCTACTTAATAAATCCTGGCCAATCAAAACAACCGTGTGTTGAAGCCGACCGACCCGCACCACAACCGATCCGGGTTGCCGCTCCTCTCGTTCCTGTAAAGCATGGAGGACCGTGGCAATTTCGGGGGTGGTCTTATCGTGACCGGGCGCAGGGATAGCCTGTCGGATCACTCTGCTAATTTCGCGGTCCTCGATGTAACCGGCAAACTCCTCCACCTGGTGAGCCTTCGGCAACTTACAAAACTGCAGTGCGCGGTTGATTGTCAGAGTCCCGTTTTGCAACGCTTCAACTACTCTCGGGTGGGCATTCTCGAGGATCATCTTGACGTTGCTGACATTGCGGTCGCTAACCCCAGCGGTGCGGGCAATCTCCCGCCGCACGTTAATATGCTGAGCCTCGGGCAATTTTGCCCAACCCTTGTACTTGCTCCCATCGCGCATGTGGTTGAACGCCTTCTGTTGGAGAGTGGACTCCAGCGTTAGCGCCAAACAGATGCGGATAAACGGATTCCATCCGTGCCGGGGTAGATGGTGTGCGACTATGAACGTTAAGGACTCGTCGTCGCTGAGTGGATATTCAAGGCAATCAATCTCGTCCTTACCCTCGAACACCGCTAACCGCCAGCGCCCAATTCCACAAAGAATAGTCCCCTCCACTGTGATAAGAATCGGCTCCGGGAAATACTGGTTCTTCGAGCGAGCTGCTGTGCTGAGTTCATCGATCACACCGATGGCGCCCAGTTCCTGCAAAGCTGGATGCAGCCGCAGTTGTTCGAGCCGACGAACGACGGGACGCCACTCTCGCGGGACCATTGTGGTCGGATGGAAAGGCGGCGCCGGAACTGCAAAGATACCTGTAATGTTTGAGGTGGCAATCGGCGAGAAACCGGGGCCAGCGCTCATCGCGAGCACCGATTTCGCGCCGCTTCGAGCCTTGCGACCAAATCACGAATTTCGTGGTCTGTCTTGCCTGCGATCCGCGCCCCATTGATTGCGGCAACTTCACTAGCAGGCCACCCCACAGAGCGTGCTCCTAAGCTTACGGGATGCGTCCAAAGCCCCTGGGAGATGCGCAGGTATATCGTAGATCGTGAGTAGCCCGTTTCCGCCTTGACTCCCGGTAAACGCAGGATCGTTTGCCTTCTGCGATCCATATCCATTGGAGCCGCAGAGTGCTCTTGTAGTCCGTGTAGCGACACGTCGCCACCACCCCGGATATTGTCTGCTGAAGGATTCGTAGGTTCGGGCAGGCTTGAACCTGTGCGACTGCCTTCTCCGGGTGAGGTCGCGAAATATTCGTGTTGCGCAATTGTGCGAATCGACCTTGTCATACCTCGTTCTTAGACGAGGCTATACTTCTTGGGAAGGCTTGGGCTGTCCGCAAAATCAGGTGCGGACATTCCACGACTAGGCGCTTCGCGACATACGCGGAAAAACCGTAAGACGACATTTTTTGTCCGGAATCAATTCCGGACAGCCGGACGGCCTAGTTTGCTGGCGCAGCGAGAGAGCAACCTCCGCATTCCACGACAATGATCGGGATCGACAAAACGCACGAGCTGAGTCCAAGTTTTAACCGGTCCCTGCTTTGAATTCGAGTTGTAGCTATTGAATAGCTTCAAATCCTTTGAAAACTTGTCCTCCAAGTACCTAGTAGGCCGCAGGTAGCCCTTCCCATCCAATTTGGTTGCGATCTGCAGCAGTTGCTCGTGGGAAACCTTTATGCCACGCCGAAGAGTGGCTTCTTGCCATAGTCGTCCCGCAAAAACCACAAAATCTGGTGATAACTTGGAAGCTCGTCCCGGCTTACTGGCTTCAGACCTAGTAATAGACGGAGGTATTTCCTTCGGGACGGTCGAGGTCCTGACCTGCCTTGCTAAACGGTATCCGCACGCTGCGGCATCGGCTTCGAGCTTGCCCGACCAGCGGTTAGAAAGTTGACCTATGCGAAGGCTGAAGCTCTTCAGCGCTGGCTGGTTCATGGGTTCGCCTCTTTGCCGCGCGAAATTGGCAACGAAATGCTCAACGCCCGATTGTTGGGCAGCAAACATCTGCCGGATTGGCCCATCACGAACCCATTGAATGAACGCCGGAGACACCGAGCGGTTCTGCTCTATCCATGTATCGCAGTAGGCCGCGTATAGCCGTTCAGCAAGTTCATTGATCAACGTCTCTAGGAAGGCGAGGTAACGCGACAAATACTCTCCACTTCGAGTCGTCTCATGCTCGATCTTGCTCTTAGCTTCGCGAATCCGCGAGCCCATCTCCTCCGTGAGATCGCCAATCCTGGGTGACAAGAGGCGCCAGTCTACCTCATTGAACCGTGGCGCTTGGTCAGTTTGTCGGCGATCATCCGGAGTGATAGCGGAATCAGGTGTGTCCGAGGTATTCATTTCGTTGGCTTTCTCACCACCATCGCGCGAGTAAGCTACTCGATCATCGTCGGCCCCAAGTCGCAAACGAGTGGATAGCCCGTAATCTTACTAGAGCCGAGGAGAAAGTAGCCTACTCAAGCGGAGACACCGCGAGAATTTGCTGGTTGTTTTGTGGGTCCAATCGAAGGCGAAAATGGTAAAGTTATTGTTTTTATGAGGATAGAACTAGAAACTGGCGGAGCAGGCAGTCAGATGCTAACCCTTCTCCAAGCGAAGACTTCCCTGCTAACAGGGACAAATACAGGGAATTATCAAATTCTGGACGCGAAATCTGTTCCCCAATTCTCCGGAACCCCAGATTTTCGCATAGAAATCGTGATTCAGACGCAAATCAAAACAGGCAAGTATCAGGGGCGCAGCAGGGAATTGAATTCCCTGAAAGCGGCCTGGTGCGCCGATTTGTCGGATAGCTAATCTCAAAGAACATGGACCGAGCGGGGCCAAGGAGAGATTTTGTTTCGCTTGCCAGTGATATGGTTTCTCAGCGAAGCTTAACCCAGCAGCACCAGACTCCGGTTTGTCTAAGAACCAATCTAGTCTGGTCAACGCCACAGACCGCGATGGGCATGCAAGTCGAAGCCAGAACAAGAGTACCGTTACCTACACCCGGCTTGTTTCAAAAGCTTTTGTTCCGCAGAGTTTCTCGGCTATGATCGTCCGGAGTTGCAGACCATGAATCTTCGCTATAAATCCGTTCTCCTGCTTGTTTCGTGTGCGGTGGCGTTGAACGTTGCCCGGCCCGCTGCTGCGGCGGAACCACAATGGGTCGAGATCCAATCCCCGCATTTTTCGGTCGTTACGGATGCCGGTGAAAAGCGTGGCCGCGAAGTCGCCATGCGCTTCGAGCAGATGCGTGCGGTCTTCGGCACCCTCTTGTCGAAAGTCAATGTTAATATCCCAGTACCGCTGCAAATTGTGGCTTTTCGCAACACCAAGGAATTTCGCCAGGTAGCGCCGCTGTGGAACGGTAAACCTGTCGAGCTCGATGGATTATTTCAGGGCGGTGAGGACCGCAGCTTCATCATGCTCGACATGTCCACGGAGAGTCCCTGGTCCGTTGTCTTTCACGAATATGCCCACCAGCTTATGAGCGGTGTGCTCACGGCCCGAGTCGACCCGTGGTTTGAGGAAGGATTCGCTGAATACTTTTCCAGTATTGAAGTCGACGGCAAGGAGGCGCGGGTGGGGAAGTTCCCGGACTCCACCTATCACATATTGCAGCAACAAGGGCTGGTCAAGGTCGCAGATCTGTTCAGGGTCCAGCAGAATTCCTCCACCTATAACGAGAGCGGCGATCACCGAACGACTTTCTACGCGGAATCCAGCTTGGTGATGCACTATCTATACGACAAAACCCTGGTGCCCAAGCTCTCTGACTATTTCGCGTGGAAGATCGAAAGGGGCGCCCCGGTTGAAGAGGCCCTCGTGAAGAGTTTTGGCATGAATTCGACCCAGTTCGATAAAGCTTTGCGGGAATACCTGAATGAGGGCCGGTACCGATACTATGCGCTACCGACACCCACCAGTATTGTCAGCAAGGACTACCTGGCGAAGCCGCTCAGTGCGACTGACAGCAGCGCCGTGATGGCTGACATTCACCTGCATTCCCGGGACTACCGAGAGAAAGCAATCGCCGAATTTCAGGCGATTCTCAAGACCGAACCAAACAACCCGGCCGCCTGCCGTGGCCTGGGTTACGCTTACTTGCAGAAACAGGATTTTACGCAAGCTGGGGACTATTTTAAGCGAGCGGCACAGGCGGATTCGAAGGATCCCCGAGTGCATTACTATTCGGCCATGTTGATGAGCCGGCAGAGCGGGCTCAAGGGCAACTCCAATCTTCCGGAGATGACGAAAGAGTTACAGACCGCGATAGCCCTCGACCCGAATTTCGCGGACCCCTACATGTTATTGTCGTTCGCTCAGATGCAAGCAGGAGATGCTACAGCAGCACTCGCCAGCATACAGAAGGCCGTCGCGCTCAGCCCCCGCAATGACAATTACCAGTTCAATCTCGCGCAGATGTACTTGTCGAACCGCAAGACGGACGAAGCGGTTGCCATTTTGCTCACGTTGCAGAAAAGTGGGAGCCCGGAGATCGCTTCGCGCGCGGGAATTTCGCTGGGGCAAGCGCTCGAATACCGGGACGCGATCAAGGCGTCGGGTGCCAACCCTCCGCAAGATGATCACGAGCTCAGAACCCGCGGGGCGACGCCTGTCGAAACACCGATTTCGGGAGCGGCAACAACAATCGTCGTCAACAAATCCCCGGTGAGATTCTTGAAAGGCGTGATCAAAGCGGTCGAGTGTTCCTCCCCGACGTCAGCGACACTCATGGTCGTTGCAGGAACGAAATCCTGGGAGATGCAAGTTGCCGATCGCAAGCATGTGCCGCTCATCGGGACCGATGAGTTTTCCTGCTCCTGGAACCGGCAAAAAGTAGCACTCAACTACCGGCCCACCGGCAACCTGGCGGGCAGTGTGGTCTCGATCGAGATTCAATGAAGGGAATCCTAAGACCTTGAGAATACGTGCTCGAAGTATCCTCCTCGCGCTCCTTGTGCTAAGCGTCGCTGCGTGTCTCGCTTCGGCGCAGCGATCGAGCCTCGATACTTGGATCGGCAACGAAAACGCTGCTGCCGCCGCGACTAGGCAGGCACACTTTGCCGTTGCCGAAAAGCTGTTGCTTGCCAACCAGAAACTTGCTGCAACGTTCCCCCCGAAAGATGCGCGGCTGCCTCGCACGATTCTCGACCTCGCTCAGGTCTACCGAGCTGAAGGCAGATACTCCGAGGCTTTGCCCCTGTACGAACAGGCAGTGCAACTTTACACCGCCCTCTACGGCGCGGAGTCCGTCGAACTCGCTGAGACGCTAAACGGAGAGGGCGAACTCTACAAGAGTCTCAATGACTACCCTCACGCCGAGCCGCTTCTCGTGAAGTCTCTAGCGCTACGGCAAAAACTGCTGCCGCCGGATGGCCTCGAGGCCGCGGAAACCAAGAATGATTTAGGCGAGGTCTACACGGCGACGCAGGCCTATGCCAAAGCCGAGCCCTTGCTGCTGGATGCTTTGGCCGTCCGGAACAAGGCCAAGCCGGAGAGCGTCGAGGTCGCGTATTCCCTGGAAGCCTTGGGAACCTTATACAGTAGAATCGGCCGCGCTTCGCAGGCTGAACGGTCGATCCGCGAGGCTGTTGGCATTCTTGGAAAAACGGTAGGCGGGGAGCACCCGGACTACGCCAACGCTCTGGAAAGTTTGGCGTTGAGCTACATGGTCCAGAAAGACTTCGCCACCGCTGATCCGCTCTTGGAGCGGGTCTTGGAAATCCGCAAGACGGTTTTTGGACCCCAACATCGTGACGTCGCTACTTCCCTGGAGACTCTTGCAACACTTAGAAAATCGCAGCACCGACTGCCGGAGGCAGCAGCACTCTTAGAGCAATCCATCGCAATGTGGGAAAGGATTCTTGGACCCGACAACCCGGATTTGGCCGCGGATCTCGTGAACTTGAGCGCCATCTACCAAGTCAGCGATCCCCGGAAGGCGGAACCGCTGTTGCTGCGCGCAATCACCTTAGATGAGAGAGCCCTTGGCCCGGAAAGCCCGGAAGTGGGCGCGGACTTGAGCAGTCTCGGATTTCTCTATGTCCAACTCAAACGGAATGAGGAGGCAGAGAAGGCCTACAAGAGGGCTTTAACTATCGAGATCAAGGCCTCTGGGGAATCGGACCCTGCAGTCCGGAATACCAAGATTGGCTATATCACGGCGCTACGAAACATGGGCCGCACCGAAGAAGCCCGAAAAACTGAAGGGCAGTTAGCGGCCACTCCATCAAAATAAAGCGCCCCGAGTCAGAAATAGTTAGCAAGTCACTTGCTTTCAGCAGGCGGACGATAGAGAGAGGATTTGGACCTCCGGTGCCAGGGTCAAACCAGGTCCTTCGGACGCAGCACCGCGTAAGACTTTGCGAGAAATAGCAGGCTTCTATTCAGACGTGCTCAACGGTGAAAAGGCAAACCACTACTTGAAAGATATCGAATTAGGAAAGGTGCTTAAGAAATTTTCGGACAAAACAAGGCACAAGATTGATTTGCTCGGGTTTGATGCTTGTCTAATGGGCCTCGCCGAGATCTGTCACGTAGCCCGTATGTGATTTACAATCGCGATTCCGATATAGCGAAGTCGCAGCAGGCCAGCGGCCTTAGTCTCTATTTTCCCGATAAGATCGCTTCAGAGGCTACGTTGCTGGAAGGGCAGAGTCAGCTTGGCCTTAGACTGTATGCTCCCCTTCACAGAGAGTTCTCGGTCGGTGATCGCAAATTTCCACCCAATAGCGGAAAGTTCCCGCCCAATAGCGGCGAATTCGCGCCTAACCGTCAAAAACCTGAGCCGCAGATCAAGGCGTGGGAGATTCTCTGGGATCACTACATTGCCCTCCAGTTCAACAAAGATACTGGTTGGGCTGATTTTGTGAGGGAGTTCGTGGAATTGACGGCGGAAGCCGACAATCGGGAAGAAAACTCTCCTTAACGACCAAATGATGAAAAAGCCGCCCAGTAGTAGGGATGGGAGGTTCGTTTTTGAGGCGGGTGGCTCAGCCTTTGACCTCGCTGTCCCAATCTGGGAAAAGGGTGCCCCACCCTTCGTTTTTTGAAGGGTGGGAATAAACACCCTTGGGCCTATACTCTCAATCATGCCGCGCGACCCCCACCGGTTCTATGGCGCGAACAATCTGCACTTTATCACGTTCTCCTGCTACCGGCGAAGACAAGGACTTCGTACAGCCAAGAGCCGCGACCGCTTCCTTGCCATTCTGGAACAGACGCGGCAGCGCTACCGGTTTGTCGTTGTTGAATATGTTGTGATGCCCGAGCATGTTCACCTGCTCCTGAGCGAGCCGGAAGTCGGAACTCCTTCCAAGGTCATGCAGGTTCTGAAACAGCGAACATCTCGCGCCTTGCTGCCCAAGCGTGGCCCCAGCGATCCGCGGCAGGCCAACTTGTTCGGAGAGGCCCCGGAGCGCCCGCCGTTCTGGCAAGCGCGTTTCTACGACTTCAATGTCTGGACCGCGAGCAAGCGGGTGGAGAAGCTGAACTACCTGCATCAGAATCCGGTGAAGCGCGGTCTGGTGAGCACTCCTGAGGATTGGCGCTGGAGCAGTTGCCGGTGTTATTCGCTGGACGAATCTGGGACGGTGGGGGTGAACGAAGGTTGGGAGAAGATTTCGTTCCAAAATCGGGTGGCGTGAAGTGCTATGGCCTCGAGTGTACTTACTCCCACCCTTCAAAAAACGAAGGGGTGGCACAACCCTTTGTCTTGGTTGTATCAGAGAGAACAAAAGGCTGGGCGGTCGGGTCAAATGGCTATTTAGTCCCCCGCGAACGTCAGCGCCTTAAGTCGCAAGCATTCGAATTCTTCTTCAACGATTTCTCTTCATGATCAATACGACAAGGAGGACGATTACGATTACGCCGAACGTCCACATCCAACCTGTGTTCCACCCGTGCATACCATAGTCGTGCATTTGGGCCTCCTCCGGAATTGCTGTTTGAGACTGCCGGGACGCGACTGCCTTATCTGACCGACCGGTGTAGAAGGTGATCGATCGAATACCCCACACCCATCCGCAGCACGAAGGGATCGCTCACGCCGGAGAGTCCAAGTGTCGGCTCCACGTGAACGCTCCAATGCCGTGACACGGCATAACTGAAGGCAGGACCTACATACTGTTGCTGGCGCGGCCAGTCGAAGCCAAACTGATTTGTGTTGCCTAGCGCCCCGATCATCTCCAACCCATAGCCCAGCCGCCGCAACGAGAACACCGAGGGCGCCGATTTGTCCGCCATACCCGCCATTCCGGCCGTGTCTTTGCCGACATCCATTGCCATCCATGCGGGCTGCCGGAACACTCCCCAAGCGTAGCCGAAGTCGTTCTCGCCGCTCTCGATCCCCGTCTCATTGATGAAGTTGAAGGTGAGGTTCGTCCGTCCCCAATCGTGATACGCAATCGCCCGCTGTTCGAACGTACGCACTGGCGTCCGCCGAGCCTCAGCCAGGGGGCTGCTCAAATTCTCGCCGCCGAATCCGGCGACCTCCATCTTGTAAAGCCCCGCCTCATTAAGGCCTTCGTACTCGCCGTACACGGTGAAATTCAGTAAGTGATCGTGGGGGAAGACGCGAAAGTAACTGTTGACCCGCAGCCCGCCATACGTGGTTGGTAAGCCGAAGATTTTCTGTCCCTCCAACATGAACCCCACTGTCCAACGCGGCGTGAGTCCGTACTCCGTCATGCTCATTCCGGTGAAGAAATTACGTCCGGTTTGTGCCGACTGGAAGTCCGACAACAGCATGACCATCAGCGTGTCCTGCGGTACAGGATGACTGATTGCAGTGAAATAGGGGTCCATCTGCGCATCCAGGACGCCACCGACGGTGAATATGAAAAGCAAAAGAAACAGGCAGTGCTTCCTTGGCTGCATCAATGCCCCGTTACTTTTTCTGATCTTTCATCATCGTGTTGTCCTTCTTTGTTGTTTTGCCAGTTTTCTTGTGTATATCCATTTGATCTGACATCGCGGCCATGCGATCCGTCATCTGCTGCATGTGATCCATCATCATCTGCATTTGGTCCATCAAGGAATGTTTCAGTTCCATCTCGCCCTTCATGTTGTCTTGCATGGTCGCCATGTGGCTCTTCATGGCTGCATCGGCGGCTTCCATTTTGGCCATATTGTCTTTCATCTTGGCCTGCATCTCTGCCATCTGCGTGCGCATCTTCTCCATGTGCGATTGCATTTCTTCAGCATTCGCTGGCATGGTTTTCATGTCCATCGGTTTGGTTGCGGTGTCCTGAGCCAGACTCGGAACACACATCAGTGCAAGGACAACAATCGGTAGGAATACTGACTTTGGCATACTCATGATCTTCCTCTCCTCGGTCTTCTTTGGATTTAACTGCAGCAGCCATGTCCGCTCTTGGGCGTGCCAGCAGCCTTGCCCAAGTATTGGTCTGGATCTAGTTCGAACTTCTCTTTTGCACTCGGAGCCGCAGAAGTAATAGGTCTGGCCTTTGTGCTCGGTTTTTCCAGCGGCCGTAGCGGTTTCTACGTCCATGCCGCAGACCGGATCTTTCACAACTGTTGTGCTATTCATCGTAACGTTTCCTGTATTCCAAGTTGAGCTTAGCAATAGCGTTGGTGTTCGATCTGAGCAAATGTGCTCACCCTCATCCAGTTTGCATGATGTACGCTCCGAAGGATCGTATATAGACCTACACCGAAGACAACCCGGGCAACCGGGCCGGGTGGCCCAGCCTTTGACCCCTCCGACACAACAACACAAAGGGTGCCCCATCTTTCGTTTCTTGAAGGATGGGAGTTCGCAATGTTAATATACTGGAACACGAATCAGCCGCTCAATCCAATGCACGGTGTTGGACGGCGCGACCTACACGGGGGTATCCAGAGCGCAGTCGAAGGAACAACGCCGGGAATCGTTTGAATTCGGTTACGGAAGGCTATACCTAATGACCCGCTCCATCAGCTGACGCAGGAGGTCTAAGGGGCCACGACCACGGAGAGCTACAGCTACGACTTTGTGGGGAATAGCCTGAGTTCCGTGGGCGTGCCGCTATAAAGCTAGAACACGTCGAACGAGCTGACGTCGAATTCGACGGGCAGGAGGGTACGGCAACACTTGCAACACTCTGACGGACCCCAGCGGGAAGAGCTACTGCAAAAAGCTAAACGAAGAAGAGTACCCAGCCCGCTTTTCTTCAAGAACGGGCTCATCCCTCCCACTCTGCGCAAATCTTTGCGCAGTAATCAATCCAGTAACATCCCGCAACCCATTGAAAACACTTCTCGAATCTTTGGCTCCTCACTTGCCCTAATAGGTGCATACCAAGCGATCCGCAACTTACCCGGTCCCCCAACTCCTGGTAAGGAGCAAATTCAAACCTCGCAGGTATCGCGCCAAAGGGGGAAATGTCATGAAAAATCAAAAAGGTTTCTCGCTAATCGAACTGCTGATCGTGGTCGCGATCATCCTGATCATCGCCGCCATTGCCATTCCGAATCTGCTGCAGGCACGCGCCGCCGCCAATGAGTCTTCCGCCGTTGGCTCGGTTCGCACGATCAACGTCGCCGAAGTGGTTTACCAATCAACTTTTCCTGATGTGGGCTTTGCCAACCAGCTTTCCGACCTCGGCACCGCTGGAACGGTCCCGTGCATTTCCGGGCCAGCCAGCGCCTGCTTGATCGATAACGCTCTGGAAACCGGCGTCAAAGGCGGCTATAACTTCACCGCAGCAGGCTCCAATGGCCTGCCCAACGTGCAGTATTTTGCCACTGGCACGCCGAATGGCTCCTCTGGCAATCGCAGCTTCTGCGGCATCGAAGACGGCGTTGTCCGCGTTGATCCGACTGGCGCACTAGCTGGAAGCTATGGTGCCTGCGCTGCCCTGAATCCTCTTCAGTAGTCCGATTGTTTTGGCAGCCCGGTTGCTGCGCACTGCATTGACCGGGCGCCCCCTTACCTACCCGATCTCCGATTCACGCCGGCTCACTGGGAACCAAACTTCCCGCCATTTGTCGCGCACCCGCGCTTCCCGCTACACTTAAGACTCCAAGGGGAACCCCATGTTAGTCGTAATGCAAGCCCACGCCACCGAGGAACAGGTGCGCGCCGTCTGCAAGAAGATTGAGTCTCTTGGCTACCGTGCCCATCCTATGCCGGGTGAGCAGCGCACCGCCGTCGGCATCACCGGCAATGCCGGAGTGGTCGAACCCGGCACGCTGGATGAAATGCCGG
Source organism: Acidobacteriaceae bacterium (assembly GCA_025352065.1). Classification (GTDB taxonomy): domain Bacteria; phylum Acidobacteriota; class Terriglobia; order Terriglobales; family Acidobacteriaceae; genus JANXUC01. Next base: position 29,990 of record JANXUC010000021.1, read on the forward strand.
GAGTCGCCGAGCTTATCCGCGTTTCCAAACCCTACAAACTCGTGAGCCGCGACGTGAAGCCCGACAACACCGTCATCACTTTCCCTGGCAGCGACGCCACCATCGGCGGAAAGAATCTGGCCATTATGGCTGGACCCTGCGGCGTAGAAACTCGCGAGCAGGCATTCGCCGCCGCCGAGCGCGTCCACCGTGCTGGAGCGCAATTTTTTCGCGGAGGCGCCTACAAACCCCGCACTTCTCCTTACACTTTCCAAGGCCTCGGCGAGGAAGGCTTAAAGATTTTGGCCGACATCCGCTCGCTGTTTGGACTGCGCATTATCACCGAGGCCATCGACAACGAATCGCTGGAACTCGTTGAGGCCTACGCCGACATCATTCAGATCGGCGCGCGCAACATGCAGAATTACTCGCTGCTGAAGCGTGCAGGTCGCGCCAGGAAACCTGTGATGCTGAAGCGTGGTTTGTCCGCAACACTCGATGAATTTCTCATGGCCGCCGAGTACATCATGAGTGAAGGCAACTACAACGTGATCCTCTGCGAACGCGGCATTCGCACTTTCACCGACCACACCCGCAACACGCTTGACCTCAGCATTGTTCCAGCAGTGCAAAAGCGCAGTCACTTGCCTATCCTTGTCGATCCTAGCCACGGCACCGGAAAGCGCCATAAAGTCATTCCGCTATCACGCGCCGCAATCGCCGTCGGGGCGGACGGACTCCTAGTCGAAGTACATTGCGATCCCGATCACGCTCTTTCCGATGGCGCGCAATCGCTTTATCCGGATCAGCTAGACGAATTGATGGCGCAAGTGCGACAGATCGCGCCAGTGGTGGGACGGTCTGTCGTAGAAGCTCCAGCGCCCATCAGCGCGATTACCCAATGAAGAAGATCGCGTGGCGACTGAGCTTGCTCCGTCGGGCGGCAGGAACACCTTGCAATTCAACCTTCTGAGTCATCATCAACCTTGAAAAAACTGCTTCTACTTCTCGTTGTACTCGGCGCTGGCGCGCTGGCCTACTGGTACTTCCGCCCGACGGAATTACCTGATCGCGGCCCACTCTACCACGAGTACGCCTACGTCTCCAACGGACGCAGCAACACGGTCAGCGTCATTGACTTGCGCACGTTCCGCCTTGAGAAAACCATCACCGTCGGATTGAACCCCACCGGCGTAACCGCTAGCCCCAAGAAGAACGAAATCTACGTCGTCAACACCGACTCGCATAACATCAGTGTCATCGATGCAGATAAAAATCAGGTCATCGCCACGATCGGCGTACACGGACGGCCCTATTTCATCGATATTTCACCCGACGGCAAACGGGGCTACGTCGCAAACTCAGCCTCCAACAACGTCTCCGTACTTGATCTGGAAAAGCACATTGTCATTGCCACTGTGCAGGCAGGAACCGGCCCGACCAAAGCGGTCGTGTCACCCGACGGGCTGGCCGTCGTCGTAAGCAATCGCGGCGACAACACGGTCTCGCTGCTGAGAAACGGCATGGGCGCCGGCCCTGCTGCGGGCATTGTTCTTCTACCAGCGGTTACAGCGACTCTCCCTGTCTGCCAGAGCCCGGAAGACATCGCCATCACGCCGGATTCTGCCCGTGCGTTCGTTTCCTGCTCGGGGTCCAATCAAATCGCGTCGATCGACTTAAAACAGAGCCGTCTCATGGCCCTGCTGGATGTCGGCAAAACCCCGGTCCATCTCGCACTCAAGCCGGATGGCGGCGAACTCATGGTCAGCAATTTCGGTGCTGACAGCATTTCCACAATAGAAACGGGAAGCAGCGAAGTTGCAGGCAGCTTTCTCATCGGAAGCAAACCCGCGCGAGCAATTGTCTCTCCCGACAACGCTCGCCTCTACGTCAGCAATTTTGGCTCGAATAGCGTCGCGATTTACGACATCGACTTCGGTCGCGTCATCAGCTCAGTCACAGTGGGCAGCCAGCCCGATGGCCTGGCGCTTACGCCCGACGGCAATCATTTGCTGGTCCTCAATTCCGGCTCAGGAGATGTCACCGTCATTGAAAAACGCATCCCTAAGAAATTCGAAAAAGGGGAATATCGCTTGCTCACAATGATTCCAGTAGGATTGAACCCTAATGGAATTGCAGTAAAAGATTTCCTGTTAGAACCGCAGTCGCCTCGATAACATTTTGTCTGGACTCCCGTCTTAATTTGATCGGGAGAATACTGCTCGTTTGGAAATGTGTTTTGAATTACAGAAATAGAGTTTATTGCGGACTCGTTCTATTCTTCTGCACGATTCGCGTCCTCGCCGCCGACAGCCCAAACTTCGGCCAGCTACAAATTCGGCGCCTCTCAGCCGCCCCAAAGCTGGACGACTTCCTTGAAATGAAGCCCGACGCCGCCTGGGACGGCAAGCTCCTGCAGGTCGAAGGCCTGAAGCAACGCACCCCCAGTGATGGCGCTCCCGTTTCTCAGCGCACCGTCGTCTATCTCGGCTACGACGACAAGAATCTCTATGCCGTCTTCGTTTGCTTCGACAAAGAGCCCGAAAAAATCCGCGCCCGTCTCGGCCGCCGCGAAGATATCTTCGACGACGATTCCGTCGAAATCATGCTCGACACCTTCCACGACCATCGCCGCGCTTATTCCTTCCTGAGCAACCCATTAGGCGTGCAAGCCGACGCGCTATGGACCGAAGGTCAGGAACAAGGCTTCGACTTTTCTTTCGATACCGTCTGGGATTCCGCTGCCAAGCGAACGCCGCAAGGTTACGTCGTTTGGATGGCGATTCCCTTCCGCAGCCTGCGTTTCACTTCCGCGAATCCGCAAACCTGGGGCATCATTCTGAATCGTGGAATTCCGCGTAACAACGAAGACACATTCTGGCCGGAATACACCACACGCATCCAAGGCCGCCTCAATCAGGAAGGCGCGATCAACGGCCTGGAGCACATTTCTCCCGGACGCAACCTGCAACTGATTCCTTACGGGATCTTCGAATCTTTTCGTGACCTCGATCTGCGTGACCCCAACCATCCCACCTATTCGCGACGCACCGCGCAAGGCCGCATCGGACTCGACGCCAAGTATGTCCTGCAAGACAAGTTCGTGCTTGACGCCACCGTCAATCCCGACTTCAGCCAAGTGGAATCCGATGAGCCGCAAATTACCGCCGCTCAGCGCTTTGAAGTTCAATTTCCAGAAAAACGCCCGTTCTTTTTGGAAAACTCCAACTACTTCCTGACCCCGATCCAATTAATGTTCACCCGGCGCATCGCCAATCCCGATTTCGGTGTGCGCTTAACGGGAAAGGAAGGGCCCTACGCGATCGGCTTTCTGGTCGCCGACGACAAGTCACCCGGCCGCGAGGTTCCGCCCGGCGATCCATTGGCGAATAAGCACGCCTACTTCACCATCGGCCGTGTCAGCCGCGATGTCGGCTCCCAATCAACAGTTGGCATCATGTACACCGACCGCGAATTTCAGAACAGCTTCAACCGCGTCGGCGGAATCGACACTCACATTCGCCTGAATACCAACTGGAACGCCTCCGGCCAGGCAGTAGCCAGTTCCACGCGCCAGCTCGACGGAACCTACCTCGCCGGACCAGCCTTTCACTTCGATGTCCGCCGCCAGGGCCGCAGTCTAAACTACATATTCAACTACGAAGGTCGTGCCAACGGTTTCCACACCGACAGCGGCTTCGACCCACAACCGGGAATTCACAGCCTGGACACCGTTCTCCAGTACCAATTTCACCCGGAAGGCAGGCATTTAATCACTTGGGGCCCTGCCATCGAAGCGATAAGAATCTACGACCATGACGGCAATCGACTGAACTGGGGCTATTTCCCGCAACTAAATTTTGAATTCCCGCGGCAAACGTTTCTCGCGCTGTCTTACGCCTTGGAGGCCGAGCTCCTGCGCCCAAAGGACTTCTCCGTCCTTACCCGCAACAAGGACTTTCAAAGAGCGAGCCGGCAGTTCATCTTCAAAACAAACTACTTTCGCCAGGTCGGCCTGTTTGCCGACTTCCGCTGGGGCAACCGCATCAACTTTGCTCCAGCGGTTGGTCAGGAACCGTTCCTTGCCTGGCGCACCAGCCTCGACATGACCGCCACCGTGCGCCCTACCAACAAGTTGAAAATCGACAACACCTATTTGCTCTTCCGCCTGCGCGACCGCAAGACGGGCCAAGCGGTTTTTAACGACCACATCATCCGTTCCAAATGGAACTACCAGTTCACCCGCGTCCTTTCACTGCGCCTGATCGGGCAATACAGCGCGTTCCTCGGGAATCCTCAGTTCACTTCCCTACCGAGCGACAAGAATCTCAATTGGGATTTTCTGGCAACGTATCTCGTGCACCCGAGCACGGCCATCTATGTGGGATACAACAGCAATCTGCAGAATCTCGATCCGTCGTTAGCGCTCGAACCGGACGGCTCCATCCGCCGCCGCCCTGACCAGTTCATCAACGACGGAAGACACTTCTTCGTGAAGGTGTCGTATTTGTTCCGTTTTTAGATTGACCGTACAAAATAAAAGCTCTGCAATCTCAGAGCCGTCTTGCTTCTCTAAGCGCAATTCTCAGTAGACGCCAATCTCTAACCCTTGCCATTCCGAGCGCAGCGAGGAAACCTTTCGCGATCAAACTCTCGATATTTGAAAGGAATTCTTCGCTGCGCTGAGAATGACAATCGCAGATAGGAGACACGCTCGAATATTATCTAGAGCTTCTAGTTCGTAACAACCTTCGCGCACAACTTATCAAACGTAGCCGTCAGCTCCGCCGCAATCGTCAAAGCATCGCGCGATTCAATCTGATGGCGCGGCATCATGTACACCAGCTGACCATCGCGTAAAATCCCAATCGACGGCGAAGTCGGCGGATGTCCCGTGAAATAACTCCGCGCCCGGTCCGTCGCTTCGCGATCCTGCCCGGCAAACACGCTATAGACCTTATCCGGCTTCACGCCATGCTGCAGCGCCTGACGAACCGCCGGACGCATCTTCCCCGCCGCACATCCGCAAACGGAGTTCACAATCAACATCACGGTCCCCGGCTGATTATTAACCGCCGCGTCGACATCTTCCGGCGTGCGCAGCTCAGCAACTCCAGCGCGGGTAAGTTCTTCGCGCATCGGCATCAACATAATTTCTGGATACATCGGCATAGTGATTTAACCTCGTCCTACATTGATTCTAAAGCAACCACGTAAGATTCACGCAGATTTCGAACCTACTCCAGCAATTTCAGAACTAACTTGCGAATTTGTCATTCCGAACGGCGCTATCGTGAGGAATCTGCTATTCCCGAAGGCCAGCAAAACCCCGCCCTGTGTATATTGAACAAAATGCTTCTGCAAGAAGACATCCCGCTAGCACCAAGAACAACGCTGCAGGTTGGCGGCGCAGCCCGCTATTTCGTCGAAGCCGCCAGCGAAGCCGACATCCGCGAAGCCGTCACCTTGGCCAAATCGCGCAACCTGCCTCTATTCGTCCTAGGAGGCGGCAGCAATCTGGTGGTCTCCGACAACGGCTGGCCGGGCCTAGTCCTCAAGATCGCAATCCCCGGCATCGAAGAACACGCTGAAGACCAAGGCCGCAAGATTTTCGAAGCAGGCGCAGGCGAAGAATGGGACAACTTCGTCGCCCACGCAGTCGCCCAAGATTGCGCCGGCATCGAGTGCATGAGCGGCATCCCCGGCAGCGTGGGAGGCACTCCCGTGCAGAACGTAGGTGCGTATGGACAGGAAGCCTCCGTATCCATCGTGAGCGTCCAGGCCCTCGACCTCACCGACATGCAGACCCGCACCATCCCAGTCAAAGACTGCGGCTTCTCCTACCGCACCAGCATTTTTAACAGCACGCAAAAAGGCCGCTACATTATTCTGCGCGTGACCTACGCCCTAACTCCCGGCGGAGCCCCCAGCATCAGGTACGCTGACCTACAAAAATATTTCGCAAGCTGGGCCACCCTGCCCACCTTGGCAGAAACCCGCGAGGCCGTAAGAACCATCCGCGCCAGCAAAGCCATGCTCATTACTCCGGGCGACGAAGATTGCCGCAGCGCCGGATCATTCTTCAAAAACCCCGTCCTAACCCCGACCGAATTCGAAGAAGTAACGCAACGTGCCGCCGCCCGCAATTTGACCATCCCCAGCTACCCCGCCGCCGACTCGCAACGCAAAGTCTCCGCCGCGTGGCTGGTCGAGCATTCCGGTTTCACCAAGGGATACGCCGTTGGCCACGTAGGCATCTCGCGCAAACACGCGCTAGCCTTGGTCAATCGCGGCGGAGCCGCCGCAGAGGAAGTTTTACAGCTCAAAAACACAATCCAGCAGCAAGTCCAAGAACAATGGGGCCCTCATCTGGAACCGGAGCCGGTCATGGTGGGATTTTAGACACACTGCGCCACTCAACACAGCGCTGGCGTTTTCGAGATGACACCGATTAGACTGCCTTGAATGCCCACGGACTCGACGATCCATCTCACATTCCGATACACCGAGCGCGACTATGTGCGAGCAGCCCGTTCCACAGCGGCTTCGCGCGCCAGACTTTGGCTTGATATTCCGGCTCTTGTTGTATCCGCGCTCGGCGGCATCTATTTCTTACGTTCCCCAAGCATGTATTGGTACGGTATTGGAATGCTGGGTCTTTCGGCTCTGCTGATTCTGATGTTTGTCGCGGCCTTCGTCGTGATCCCACGCATGGTTTTCCGCAGCGACCCCAAGTTCCGGGATGAATACTCGCTTGATTTTTCGCCGGAGGGAATTCACTTTCACACGGCCCACATCGACTCGCAGTTGCAGTGGGGCATGTATTCCAAGGCACTGATTGATGTCTACTCTTTCGTGCTGTATTACGGAACTCGATCCTTCACGGTCATTCCGAAACGAGTCTTTCAATCCGCCGACCAGCAGGCCGCATTCGAGGCACTACTCGTGCAAAAAGTTCCAAAGATCGTAAGGCCCTAAGCCATTACTTGAATCAACGGCGCGGATCTTACGCAGGTCCAGTTCTGCTTTGCCGTTTCTGAAGCACTGGCCCCACATTCCGCGCCGCACTCTCTCTATCGGCAAAAAATCACGTAGCTACAGGCGCCTCGCCTGTGTGTGCTCTTAAGAAAGCTCTCAGCGGGAGAACTCTTTTCAAACGCCCGCCACCAGCCCCGCCGCCTCCTGAAACACCCCCAAAAACATCTTCCGCGTCAGCTTCCCCGTCTGCGTGTTCTGATTCGACGGATGATACGACGCCAGCAATATCTTCCCATCCGGCATCGCATACTGCACGCCGTGACCAAACGCATACTCTTTCTTGCTTTTGATCTGCCCCGTCCGCTGCGCGAAATTCAGATACGCGTCAAACCCAATCCGCCCCAGCGCGACCACCACCTTCAACCGCGAAAGTGCCGCAATCTCGCGATCCAGATATGGCGCGCAGTTTCGAATCTCCTCCGGCAGGGGTTTGTTGTCGGGAGGCGCGCAGCGCACCGCCGCCGTAATATATGCGTCTTTCAACGTCAGCCCATCCTCGCGATGTAAGGCCGTCGGTTGCGACGCGAACCCAACCTCGTGCAGCACAGGATACATAAACACTCCCGACGCATCCCCTGTAAACGGCCGCCCGGTCCGGTTCGACCCATGCGCCCCCGGAGCCAATCCCAAAATCAAAACACGCGCCTCGGGATCGCCAAACCCGGGCACCGGCTTGCCCCAATATTCCCAACTCAGATAGGCGCGCCGCTTCTCCCGCGCAATCTCCTCGCGATACACCACCAGCCGCGGACACAACCGGCACTCCACAATGGCGCGATTCAAGATAGTCAAAGCTTTCGACATAAGTTGTCCCAGCAGTCTAAAGCACTCTTGGCATTGGTGTTGACGCAAGCCAGCCCCGGCACTTCTCCGTGACTCCGTGTCTCCGTGGTGAAAAGCCGTTGAACCACGGAGACACAGAGACACGGAACAAACTAAGAAACCGAAAAACACCTTAGAACGAAAGTACCCACCCGTAGCCCAAAAGAGCACCCCCGCGCGTTTGACGCTGCCGCTCGCCACTCTTTATAGTCAGAGATTGGCGAGCTCCCAGAGTTCGATCTAGAACTCGCAGCTTCCATAAAGGTAACCCGTGAGTACTGTTGAAACCAAAAACGACTGTAAACGTGAAATTGAAGTCCTAGTTCCGGCCGCTGAAGTGGCCCGACAAACCGAAGCTATTATCGCGAAGTTCCAGAAGCTCGCGCGCATTCCCGGATTCCGCAAAGGCCACGTGCCCGCGACCGTCATCCGCCAGCGCTTCGCGGAAGACATCAAGAGCGAAGTGGTCGAAGCACTCGTGCCGCAGCATTTCCGCAAGGAAACCGACCGCCAGGGACTCTACCCTGTCTCGCAGCCGCAGGTCACCGACCTCCATATTCACGACGGCGAGCCTCTCCGCTTCAAAGCCAGCTTTGAGGTCATGCCGGAAATCCCGGTCGAAGGCTACAAGGAGATCCGCGCCGAGCATCCCGAAATCGTTGTCACCGACGAAGAAGTGAACCAGGCCGTCCAGGATTTGCGCGAGCAGCACGCCAGTTACACGCCCATTGAAGGCCGTGCCATCGCCGACGGCGACTTCGCCCAAGTCAGCCTCCAAGGCAAATCGAAAGACGCCGCCGCCAAGGATGCCGAAGCCGCTCCCATCAAGATGGACGAAATCCTTGTCGAAATCGGCGGCAAAAACACTGTCCACGAATTCTCCGAAAACTTGCGCGGCACCTCCGCTGGCGACGAGCGTACCTTCGACGTCAAATATCCCGACGATTATTCCGACAAGCGTCTGGCAGGAACCTCATTCAGCTACACGGTCAACGTCCAGGCCATCAAGCAAAAGGCTCTACCCGAACTCACCGACGACTTCGCCAAGGAACTCGGCAACGACTTCCAGACTTTCGATCAGATCCAAAAGCGTATTCGCGAACAAATGGAAACCGAGCGCCGCCAAGCCAGCGAACGCGAAGGCAAAGAAAAGCTGATGGCCGAACTGGTAAAACGCAATGAATTCGCCGTGCCCGAAGCCCTGGTCGAACGCCAGGTTGATCTGCGCCTGGAACGCGGCCTCCGCGCTCTTGCCGCGCAAGGCATGAAGCCGGAAGATATGAAGGGTATGGATTTCGGCCGCCTACGTGCCGGACAGCGCGAAGGCGCCGAGCAGGAAGTCAAGTCCTCCCTGCTCCTCGAACGTATTGCAGAACTGGAAAAACTCGATGTCAGCGATGAAGAAATGAATCGTGAAATCGAGTCCATCGCAGCCCAGACAAAACAGACTTCAGAAGCGGTGCGCGCTCGTTTGACGGAGGATGGGGCGCTGGATAGAATCCGACACAGAATCCGCAACGAAAAAACTCTCGATTTCCTGTACCGTCAATCGGCCTGAACGCTCCCTTATAGAACAGCTCTTTTACTCCCGGAGGAATGATCCTAGTGAACGCGAACGATTCGAACGCAAACAGCCCGCAAATGATGCTCGTGCCCATGGTCATCGAACAGACCGGACGCGGCGAACGTGCTTATGACATCTATTCGCGTCTCCTGCGCGACAGCATCATCTTCCTTGGCACCCCCATTGACGACAACATCGCTAACCTCGTGATTGCACAGATGTTATTCCTCGCCCAGGAAGACCCGGAAAAGGACATCCAGCTCTACATCAACTCGCCGGGCGGCTCCATCACCGCTGGCATGGCCATCTACGACACCATGCAATACGTTAAAAATGATGTAGTTACGCTCTGCGTCGGCCAGGCCGCATCCATGGCGGCGTTACTTTTGGCATCAGGCGAGCCCAAGAAGCGTATGGCCCTTCCGAACTCTCGAATTTTGATCCATCAGCCTTCTATGGGTGGACTTTCCGGCCAAGCGACCGATATTGATATACATGCGCGGGAGATTCTACGCATGCGCGAACTGACAAACCAGTTACTGTCGAAACATAGCGGTCAGAAGCTGGATAAGGTAGAAAAGGATGTAGAGCGCGACTTCATTATGAACGCTCAACAATCTAAGGAATACGGAATCATCGACGACATCATTTACAAGACCAAGTAAATGCTGGTTTTGTAAGTGTAGGATCGGGCTTTTGCCGGAGTGGAGAAGAGGGTTCTGAAAAGGTCGGGAGCGAAAACGGGTTGGTTGTCCTTAATCAGATTCCTTAGATTGAGGGTTTCTCGTCCGGGTTTCGATTTTGGGTAGAGCGGCGCTTTAGCGCCGCGTTAGCCCCCAGAAGTCTTGGCTTTAGCCGTTGAGGGATCTGGGACTGATTCAGAGATTCTCAAACTCCGTTACCAGCAGCGATGATTACCGTGCGCCGGACTCGATCCGACGAGAAAAGTAGGGAGTAAGCCGTGAAAACCAGGTCAGGCTCCGACGAAGTTCTTCGCTGTTCGTTCTGCCACAAGTCGCAGGAATCCGTGGCGAAACTCATTTCTTCGCCCAGCGACTACCCGCGCGCCTACATCTGCGATGAGTGTGTCGCGGTCTGCAACTCGATTCTCGAAGACGACCGCACCACCGCCGCCGCCACCACGGCGCCCACGCCCAGCCATCTGCCCAAGCCGCAGGAAGTCAAAACCTTCCTCGACGAATACGTCATTGGCCAGGAGCAGACCAAGAAGAAACTCGCCGTCGCCGTCTACAACCACTACAAGCGCATCTACATGAATCGCCAGAAGTCGGCGGAAATCGAACTGGCCAAGTCGAACATCATGCTCATCGGCCCCACCGGCACGGGTAAGACCCTTCTGGCCCAAACCTTGGCCAAAATGCTGGACGTTCCGTTCGCTATCGTCGACGCCACCACGCTCACCGAAGCAGGCTACGTGGGCGAAGACGTGGAAAACATTATCCTCAAGCTGCTGCAGGCCGCCGACGGCGATGTCGCCCGCTGCCAGACCGGGATCATCTACATCGACGAAATCGACAAAATCGGACGCAAGGACGAAAACCCGTCCATCACCCGCGACGTCTCCGGTGAAGGCGTACAGCAAGCTTTGCTCAAGATTCTCGAAGGCACCGTCGCCAACGTTCCGCCGCAGGGTGGCCGCAAGCATCCGCACCAGGAATTCACGCCGGTCGACACCACGAACATCCTCTTCATCTGCGGAGGAGCCTTCGTCGGCCTCGACAAGATCATCGCCCGCCGCATGGGCAAAAAAGGCCTGGGTTTCAAAAGCGAACAGGTGCAGGATGCCGAAGCCGCGCTGCTCTCCGCCGTGAAGCCCGACAAGAAAGACTCCAAAGAATTACTCCAGCACGCGCAGCCGGAAGACCTCATGAAGTTCGGCCTAATCCCCGAATTTGTCGGTCGTCTGCCTGTAATTGGGATGCTGGAAGATCTCGACGAATTCGCGTTGATCGAAATCCTGACTCGCCCGAAGAACGCCATCATCAAGCAGTACCAGCGCCTTTTTGAGTTCGAAAACGTTCGCCTCAAATTCAGCGACGACGCGCTCAAAGCTATCGCTAAGCAAGCCATGGTCCGCAAAGTCGGAGCCCGCGGCCTGCGCATGATTCTCGAAGAACTCATGCTGGACCTCATGTATCACCTCCCCAGCCAGAAAAAGCTGAAGGAATTCGAGGTCACCCGTGAGATGGTAGAGAAGCGCGACGTCTCCATGGGCATGATGGAAAAAGCAGGGTAGAGCGGCTGTCGGCGATTGGCCTGGAGAGGTCGGCTCTCAGCTATCGACTTGCAACGAAATTGCGCCGGACGGGCCGAAATCGTGTGGCGACGGAGCTTGCTCCGTCGAGACGAAATTACTCAGCTCGTGTCGGACGAGCATTCCTGCTCGTCAGGGTTTTCGGAGCGACCTTGAGGTCGACTTGGAACGTTCTTGTCGCCACGGAAGTTCTCGGGAACGGCAAGACTTAGTCGTGCCACCAGAGCCAAAAAACAACGGTTTTTAGCCCCTGAGGCAACCCTTGAATACTCACAGCAAGATTTGTGAAAGAATGATAAAAGTTCATAAGGTTTAGCCGAGAGCTGCCAACTGAAAGCCGACAGCCGTCAGCCAGGGCAAATACAGACAGGATAGGAACCCTTGACTCAGTCGAAAGAGAAGTTTGAAAGCAAGAAGCTGCCCATGATGCCCATCCGGGACGTGGTCATTTTCCCGTTCATGATGACGCCGTTCGTGGTCGGTCGCGAGTCCAGCGTTCGCGCCCTCGAAGAAGCTTTGGCGGGCGACAAAAAGATATTCCTCGCCACCCAGCACGACGCCAGCATTGACGAGCCGAAGCCCAACGAAATCTACGAAGTCGGCACCGTCGTCAACATCGTGCAAAGCCTCAAGCTGCCCGACGGCAATATCAAAGTCCTGGTCGAAGGCGTGGAACGCGCCCGCGTCCTGCAAATCGTTGAAACAGAAGGCTTTTTCCAGGCCACCGTCCGCATGGCTCGCACCACCACGGAGCCTTCCCCGACGCTCGAAGCCGCAATGCAGCGCGTCACTTCCCTGTTCGAACAGTACGTCAAGCTCTGCCAGTCTTTGAACTACGAGACCATGATCGCCGCCGTCCGCATGGAAGACCCGGCCAAACTCACCGACACCATCGCCGCCAACCTGCAACTCTCGATCGAAGAAAAGCAGGAACTGCTCGAAATCTTCGATGCCGGAGAGCGCCTCACCCGCGTCGCCGACGTGCTGGACGTTGAGATCGAAAAGCTCAACATGGACCGCTCCATCCAGACCCGCGTAAAAAAGCAGATGGAACGCGCCCAAAAGGAGTACTACCTCAACGAAAAGATCAAGGCCATCCAAAAGGAACTCGGCCGCGGCGAAAAGGGCGAATTCGACGAACTGAAGAAGAAAATCGAAGGCGCAGGCATGAATCCGGAAGTGAAAGAAAAGGCCATGCAAGAGCTGAAAAAGCTCGAAGCCATGCCGCCCATGTCGGCTGAATCCACGGTCTCACGCAACTATCTCGACTGGCTGCTCGCCGTACCGTGGAAGAAGCGTTCCAAGGAAATTCGCAACATCAGCCGCGCGGAAAAGATTCTCAACGAAGACCATTACGGTCTGGAAAAGATCAAGGAACGTATCCTGGAATTCCTGGCCGTCCGCCAACTGGTCAAGAATCCCAAAGGCTCCATCCTCTGTTTCGTCGGACCTCCCGGAGTCGGCAAAACTTCGCTCGGAATGTCCATTGCGAAAGCCACGGGCCGCAAGTTTGTTCGCATGTCGTTAGGCGGCGTGCGCGATGAAGCCGAAATTCGCGGTCATCGCCGCACCTACATCGGTGCGCTACCCGGCCAGATCATCCAAATGATGAAAAAGGCGGACACCAAGAACCCCGTCTTCATGCTCGACGAAGTCGACAAGATGGCGATGGATTTCCGCGGCGACCCCTCGTCCGCCCTTCTCGAAGTTCTCGATCCGGAACAGAATTTCATGTTCGTCGATCACTATCTCGACGTTGAATACGATCTCTCGCAAGTCTTCTTCGTAGCCACCGCCAACGTGCTGCACACCATCCCAGCCCCGCTGCAGGACCGCATGGAAGTGCTCCGTCTGCACGGCTACACCGAACCCGAAAAGATGGAAATCGGCAAGCAGTTTCTAGTCAAGAAGCAGCTGGCCCAGACCGGGCTGACCAACAAACACGTCACGTTCACCGATGACGCCCTTACCACCATCATTCGCGGCTACACCCGCGAATCCGGCGTCCGCAACCTGGAACGCGAAATCGGCAACGTCTGCCGCAAAATCGCCCGCCGCGTTGTCAAAGACGCCAAATACACGGTCGCCGTCACCGCCGACAACGTTCCTGAATTCCTCGGCGTCATCAAATTCCGCGATACCGCCGCCCACGAAAAGAGCGAAATCGGCCTCGTCACCGGCCTCGCTTGGACCGAAGTCGGCGGCTCCATCCTCAGCACCGAAGTCTCCGTCGTCGACGGCAAAGGCAAACTCACGTTAACCGGCAAACTCGGCGACGTCATGCAGGAATCGGCGCAAGCCGCCATGTCCTACATCCGCTCGCGCGCCTTGCCGCTGGGCCTGCCCCGCGACTTCTACCGCAACCTCGACATCCACGTCCACGTCCCTGAAGGCGCCATCCCCAAAGACGGCCCATCCGCTGGCATCACCATCGCCACAGCCATCGCCAGCGCTCTCAGCAAAATTCCCGTCCGCCGCGACATCGCCATGACCGGAGAAATCACGTTGCGCGGTAAAGTTCTACCCATCGGCGGCCTCAAAGAAAAACTTCTGGCCGCGCACCGCGCCGGAATCTTCGAAGTAATCCTCCCCGAAGAAAACGAAAAGGACCTAGCCGAACTACCCGAGAATCTGCGCACAGCCATGAAACTGCACTGCGTGGAAACCATGGACCAAGTTCTAGCCATCGCGCTCGAACGTCCGCTCCCTGAAATCGTGCAGGAAATCGCCGCCGAAGCCGGAACGTTGGCTCCGATGGTCCCGCCAGCGGCGGACGAGGGTCCGGCAACGCACCAGTAGGACTGTCAATCGGCAATTCTCACGCTGGCGTTCCAAAAAGTAAGTTTGTCATTCCGAGCGCAACGAAGAATCTCTTTCCCACCCGAGTTCTTGCCAGCGAAAGGGAGGCTTCACTTCGTTCAGCATGACAAGTTGTTGGCTACCCACGACTGAAACTCGAAACTGATTTACACTCGCCGCGTGCCCACCATTTTTTCTCGTTTCGTCTGGAAAATCTTAAAGACCGGCCACCCGCCGTAGTTTGATAACCTGTCCCATGGATTCTTCCGAAGCGATCACACCAGACTTGCGGCTCGCACTTGAGAGATTTGATCGTGAGGCCGATGCGATTATTGATTCCTTCGTCAAACCCTTGAAAGCGCAGGAACCGCCCCTTGTCATCTACCATTACACGGACGACCTCGGGTTGAGAGGAATCCTAGAAACAGGCAAAATTTGGCTCACCAATATTTTCAACCTCAACGACCCTTCCGAGTTGAGCCACGGCTTTTCTCTTGCCGTGAAAATCCTGAACAACAAGGCAGCCTCTGGCCAGACATGGAGCAAAGAACTCGCTGAACAATTAGAGGCTTTCGTGCAGCATGGAGGAATCCAAAGAGTTGGTCACCACTTCGTGTGTTCATTTAGTTCGTGCAGAGATGATCTCGGGCAATGGCGCGCATACGCCGATAACGGACGTGGCTACGCGCTTGGGTTTGATGCCAATGCCTTAGAGGCTGCGTTTACCAATCTGGCCGAGCCTCGATCCGCGCATCTCACATTTCGGGTCACGTACGATGACGCGCAGCTTGAAGAAATGCATCGAAGAATCGTTGAGAAGATGTTCGAAGCGATAACACTGTCCGCAGAGAACAATCTGCCGTTCACCACCATTCAAGACTATTTGGTCGAGCTAAGCAGCTCGTTTGCAGCGTGCCTTTTGCACGCAGGGCATTATTTTAAGGCGGGTGGCCCAGATTTGATTTCTCCGGCACCAGCAAGGCGAGGGGTGCCCCGTCCTTTGCGGGTTTTGCAAAGGGCGGGAATTCACACTGTTTAAGCAATAGGACACGGGTCGTACCGGGTGGTCTCGGAACGAAATCATTTTCCTCGTCCCGTCGCTATAGAATCGAGGGTGTTTCCACCCGCCCTTGCACAAAACGCAAGGACGGGGCACCTTTTGTTGGTTATGAAAATGGAAATCAAAATTAAAGACTGCGCCACCCGCCTATTCCCATCAGCTTTTCGCCTGCAAGCCCGAACTGATTTACACTCATTCCACGCAACTCGTTCCACGTAACTCCCATGCGCCTCCACTCCCGCTTCGTTACTTCCGCCGTCGCTCCCGCGCACTTCCCGCCGCCGGGGTTGCCGGAAATTGCTTTTCTGGGTCGCTCCAACGTGGGTAAGTCGAGTCTTATCAACTCGTTAGTCGGGGAGAAGATCGCAAAAACCAGTTCCACCCCCGGACGTACGCAGATGATTAACTTCTTTGAAATTCAATGGCACGGCAAAACCACCCCGGAAATGCAATTCGCCGACCTGCCCGGATACGGCTATGCGCGTGTGCCGAAGGCCATCAAAGCCGAGTGGAGCAAGTTCATCGACCCGTATCTGAAAGACCGTCCCACTTTGGCACTCTGCGTGGTCTTAGTCGATATGAACGTGCCTCCGCAGGAAAAAGACGCCCAACTCATTGATTTCCTTACCTCAGCCGACCGCGCCTACATCATCGCGGCAACGAAATCCGACAAGCTTTCCGGCAACAAGCGCCTCAACGCATTCAAAAGATTGAAGCAAGCCTATCCGGAGGCCAGAATCTTTCCCTATTCCTCCAAAACAGGCGCTGGACGCGAAGAACTCTGGAAAGAACTCCGTCAGGCCGCCGCGGACTATAACTCCTAGATAGACCTCTTGGCACACCACATCTAGTCAGCGCCGACCGCCCTGTAGTGCCCCGCCAAGGCCCCCAGGAGGGCTGCCACGCTCGTCCTTGTTCTCGCGACCAACAAAGAGGTGCACCCGTGCGCCACAACGCCTCATGGCAAGGAGGTTCGCTCTGGACCAAGTAGCCGGATTTCAAGCCCGCAAGATCAAGCAATCGGCTTTCCCGCCGATGAAGGACTTGAGAGCCTTCGACTGGAAGAGAATCACCATGAACCCTGAATCCAAGAACCCTGAATCCAAGAACTTTGAATCCAGGAAAGTGACCCCCAACGAAGGCGTTTGGGCCAACTGGCAGAACGAGAAGGCCGCCGGGGACGCCTCCGACCTGATCCCGATGGCTTCGGCTGCCTCCGCTGGCGCGCGTCCTGCCATCGCTCCCGACCCATTTTTCACCGGTGCCCCACACGCTGCCAGCATTGAGTCGGGTGCGAACGTTAAGGAAAAGCGCAGTAATCCCCGCTTCAAATGCGAAGGCAGCATGGAGCTAAAGACGGAGGGCAGCACCATCCACACCTGGGCTACCTTCACGGACGTCAGCCTTAGCGGCTGTTACGTAGAAATCATGACCACGTTTCCGGTCGGCACCGTCATGGACTTGCGACTCGGCATGCACGGCTTCATGGTCGAGACGCGGGCTGTAGTGCGCGTCACCTACCCGTTTCTGGGCATGGGAATTGAATTCACGGACATCGCACCCAACGATCGCAAGCGGTTGGACAAAATGCTGGCATCCCTGGCAGGCGCATTTGCCCAGCGCCTGCAAATGCCAGAGCCCAAAAGCCTGCAACTTCCCCCCATCACCGAACCCAGAGCCGTTATCGAGGCACTGGCGAAGTTTTTCGGCGAGAAATCTACCCTAAACAGCGACGAATTCATCCGCATGGTGCAGGACAGCCAGCAGCAGAGCATATAGGCAGTAGCGAGTTGCGAGTTAAAGCATTTAGCGTGACTCGCAACTCGGTACGCGGTACTCATGAGCAGCTAGCCCGTTTGCTATCATCAAAGCATGGCGCAATACTTAATTACTGGCATCGCTGGCTTCATAGGATCGAACATTGCACGGGCGCTTTTGGCGCGTGGCGAGCAGGTTCGCGGCATTGACAACCTCTCAACCGGGAATCGCGCAAATCTCGTCGACATTGGCCCCAAGATCGACTTCCACGAGGCGGACATCCTCGACACCGACGCTATCACCAAGGCCTGCAAAGGCGTCGATTACATCTTCCACGAGGCGGCCATCCCTTCGGTCCCAAAATCCGTGAAAGATCCCGTAAGCTGCAACCGCGCTTGCGTCGACGGCACGGTGAGCGTGCTGGTGGCGGCACGCGATGCCAAAGTGAAGCGCGTGGTGTATGCGGCGTCGTCTTCCGCCTACGGCGATACGCCAACTTTGCCGAAGCGGGAAGACATGATGCCGAATCCCATCTCGCCGTATGCGGTGGCGAAGCTGACGGGCGAGTATTACATGTCGAGCTTTTACCGTTGCTACGGCCTCGAGACCGTCAGCTTGCGTTACTTCAATATCTTTGGGCCGTTCCAGGATCCGACGTCGCCGTACTCTGGCGTATTGGCGAAGTTCACCACGCAAATGCTAAAGGGTGAGCAGCCGACTATTTTCGGCGACGGCGAAACCAGCCGCGATTTCACTTACATCGACAACGCGGTCAGCGCAAACTTGCTCGCTTGCCACGCTCCGGCGGCGCAAGTAGCTGGGAAGATGTGCAACGTCGCCACCGGAACACGCTTCACGCTGAAAGAGACATTCGAGATTTTAAAGAAGCTGACGGGCTATACCGGCACTGTGGCCTACGCACCCGAGCGCGAAGGCGATGTGAAGCATTCGCTGGCAGATGTTTCAAAAGCGGCGGAGTGTTTTGGATACAAAACGCTGGTGGATTTTGAAGACGGCCTGCGACGGACGATGGAGTGGTACAAGACGCAGGGGTAGATAGTTTTACAACGGAGACGGGAGTTTGCTGAACGGAGTTCTCCGTGAGAAGCACTTCAACAGTCCCAGCCTTAGTCTGGATCAAGCTTCTGCATACGGCAGTCTGGTTCTTCTTCGCTGGATGCATCGTGGTAATTCCCGTGGCTGGAATGCTGCGGCAATTTGTTTGGGCGGCGATCTTCAGCGGGCTGGTATTGATCGAGTGTACGATTCTCGCCGTGAACCGGTGTCGTTGCCCGTTAACGGATGTGGCAGCTCGCCACACAGCCGATCGCCAAGATAACTTCGATATCTACCTGCCGCTTTGGTTGGCTCGGCACAATAAAACAATCTTTGGGACGCTTTTCCTCGCTGGCGAGATTTTTGTGGCGGCCCGGTGGTTCAGCTCCTGAAACGCATTTCGGAAGAAACGCAACCGCATAACCACCCCGCCACCCGAATTACCTTAGTGACCTACTGACCTCACACCCCGAAGACTACGATTACTGTATGACACTTGAATCCCTCGTGGTATCGCAAGACTGGCAGGAAGTTAGTGTGGTGGAGTGCATCCTTGGCGGCATGCAGATTGGCGTCGCCGTCGAACCGGATCTGGCCAAGGCCCGGCGCTACCTAAGCCGGACCAAAGTTGACGCCATCATTGTCGACTACGATGTGGACGGTTCCCACGCATTCGTGAACGGACTGGACCGTATGCACGCCTATCGCGACACCTTCCCGTTGATTGTTATGGGGAGCCGGGGCCATCACGACGAGTTGCGCAGTAGTGGAGCCGACTTCTTTTTTGACAAGCCGATCTCGGTGGAGCAGGCAGTCCATACGCTCGCAGCGGCTCGCAACAAGATACTGCATGGCCGACTGCGTTATCACCGGCAAGAGTTGCAGGCACCGGTTGCGATCTTCATCAACGGCAAGCAAATTGGCGGAGAGCTGATGAACGTAAGCCAGGGCGGAATCGGCGTGTATACGTCGAGCGAATTGCCTATGGGCGAGACGTTGCAGCTCGGATTCTCCATGCCCGGCCGCGAAACGGAAGTGAACGCGAAAGCTAAAGTTGCGTGGAAGAACGAAAAAGGACAATCGGGGCTGCAGTTTGAAGAAATCGCGGAAAGCGATCAGCAAAACTTGCAGTTGTGGCTGGCTGGACGGTACTTCGAGAACTAAGCAAGTGCGGCTGTCAGCTTTCGGCTATCGGCTTTTCAATGCGAGAGGCCTAGCCGAAAGCCGAGGGCCGCTTCTTAAGACGCTCGCGGTACGGGCGGAGTCGAATCCCTGCGGCGTTTCTGGTCCCAAGCCGTAAGCTTACTTAAATCATAGCTATACGGACCGTAGCTGGTGAAGGTGGGCTCATCAAACAAGCGTTTGGTACCGCAACCCAAGCAGACCCGGTAAGAGCAGCCTTGCACAGTAACCGGCCAGCTCATCTTGCGGTGCCAGCAGCCGCGCGTTACCAGGACCGCAAAGCCAGCAATTCCGGTGGCCGCAATGCTTACGGGCAGGAGCCAGCGGGCCTTAGCTTTCGTTTTACCGGGCTCCACACTTTCGGATATCGACTGCACTTTCATAAAATCAGCATACGGCGGCGGGCGGCGGACTTCAAGAGCACATTTGGGCCTCGATCCCAAACCCGGTACTTAGGGGACATTGCTGGGGGCGAGCGAAACACTGTAAGTTATTGAAGAGTCAGGCGTGGGGACGATCCCTCGCCAAGAGACGCAGACGATAGAAGCGAAATGAGCAGCAATCCGCACCAGAAGATTGAGGAGAAGATCGGCGAAATAGGGGCCGCGGAACGGGCGGACGCGAGTCCGATCCTGCCCCTTGGCGCGTCCATTTCTGTTTCTGGCTCCGTGCCCGACCCGGCGCTGGAGACATTGTTGAGATTCTCCTCCCTGCACGAAGAATTGCAGAGGAAGAAAAAGGAATTGGCGCGGACCGGAGCGAATGCGGGGCGGATTCGTGGTCAGGTTTTGCAGACCATCGCAGAACGAGCGCTGGCCATTAGCGGAGCCAGCGGGGTAGCGATCGCGCTGGCGGAAGGTCGCGACATTGTTTGCCGAGGCACGGCTGGAGACACCGCTCCGCCCCTTGGGCTGAAGCTGGATCTTCGAAGCGGAATTACTGCGATTTGCTTTAATACCGGGACCATCGTCCGCTGCGACGACTCTGACAAGGATTCGCGCGTTGACCGCGAGGCTTGCCGCGCGCTGGGCGTGCGCTCTGTCGTAGCGGTTCCGCTGAGCGCGCAGCAAACCATTCTCGGGCTGATCGAAGCCTTCGAGAAAGAGCCTTTCGCCTTTACCGACGGTGACATTCGTGAACTCAGCTTACTCGCGGAGCTGACGGTCGCAGCCCTGCACACGGACGATCCTCGCACCGTTGCCACCGGCAAGAAGCAATTGGACGAGAATGCCGCCGGGCAGACTACTTCTCTGGGGGACTGGACGCAGCTGGCCGGTTCTGCCGAAGTGCCTGCACTGGTCAGCGCCGCGGCGCTGACGGCCATCGACGATGTTCCTGAACAAGAACGTTTTTCCGCTTACGCCTCTGCGGGTTCCGGTCGGACCTGGGTGCCTCCTGCGAAACAGTGGGGCGTCGCAACTCTGGCAGTAGCTTTGCTGGTGAGTGGGGGAGGGTGGTGGCGTTCCCACAAGGCCCAACCTGCCGTCGCAACCAGCGCGGTGGTGGCACCCACCGCCGCGGGGCCGGTTCCTGCTTCAATGCAGGTGGCGGAAAACACTCTGCTTCCACGCATCACAGGCCTGCGACACTGGTCGAACGCCGATACCAGCACAGTTGTGATCGACATGCAGGATGAAGTGCCCTACGAAATTCACCGGCTCGCGGCACCGGAACGCATTTACGTCGACTTGCACGATTGCGTTCTAAGTCAGGAACTTGCAGGCAAGAACATTGACGTGCAGGACGCGCTTCTCAGCCGCATCAAGATTGGCGCTACAACTCCTGGCGTGACCCGCGTCGAACTCGAAACCAGGAACAGTTCAAATTTCTCGGTCAGCCTGGAGCCGAATCCCTATCGCATGGTCCTGGAGATTCGCAGCCTCCAGGCCGCGCCGAAGCCAAAGCTGGACACACAGGCCGTTTGGCAAAACACGGCACACCCTACTTTTCCTGAAATTTCGAAGAATCCGACGACGGAAGATATTCGCCTGCGCGCACATGTTCCCAAACTGCGCATCGTAGTCGATGCCGGACACGGTGGCTGGGATATGGGTACGGTCGGTCAACAAGGCTTGCTGGAAAAAGATTTAGCCCTCGAAATCGCACAACGGTTGGGCGTGTTATTGGAACAGCGACTTGGCCTGGAAGTAATTTACACGCGCTCGGACGACACTTTTGTCCCGCTCGGGCGTCGCGCTGCCATTGCCAATCAGGTTGGCGCCGACCTTTTCGTTTCAGTGCATGCGAACTACAGCAGCGAATCAGCAGCCCGCGGCGTGGAAACTTATTACACCTCGAACGGCCCGTCCACACAGGTGCTCGCCGAGGAGGAACGTGAAGTCGGCGCCGCTCCCACACTCAAGCTGGCTGCCTCCGAACTGCGGGAGAAGTCCGACGCCTCGCGCAAGCTTGCCGCCAGCGTGCAGCAATCGCTCTACGGAACCCTGGCCGCCAAAAGCCCCGGGGTGCGCAACCGCGGCGTGAAAGCAGCATCATTTGTCGTACTGACCGGAACCACCATGCCAGCGATTTTGGCGGAAGTTTCCTTCGTCAGCAGTCCCACCGACGAACACAACCTGCAGGATCCGTTCTACCGGCAGAATATCGCCGAAGCGCTCTACCGCGGTATCGCGCGCTATGCTGCGGGCACCAGGAAGACGAATGTCGCCAGCGCGGCGAAGCAGGACACTGGAATGTAAGTTCCCGCACTTGTAGCGCCAGCATCCTGCCGGCAGTCGCGAGGGCGTCTCGACCTCGCAGTTTTAATGTACGAATGAAGATTCCAGGGCGGGCGGGATGCCCTCGGACAGCCGCCGGGACGGCAGCGCTACGCAAAGACGTCGACGCTCAATCTCGCGGCTTCTTCATCTGCCAGTCCAGATGCGCCTTCACCGCAGGCCACTCGCCAGCAAGAATGCTGTAGACGCAAGTATCGCGCAGTGTCCCATTCGGCATCGTCATATGATTCCGCAGGATCCCGTCAAGCTTCGCGCCTAACCGCTCAATGCCTCGACGGCTCTGGTGATTGAAGAAGTTCGTACGAAATTCCACCGCAATGCAATCGAGCTTTTCGAAGGCATGCTGCAACAACAAAAACTTGCACTCTGTATTGATCCCGGTGCGTTGGACACTCTGCCGATACCACGTCGAGCCGATCTCAACCCGCTTGTTCGTGGCATCGATATTCATGTAGGTCGTCATGCCCACGGCCTTACCGCGGGAGTTGTCGATGATCGCCCATGTCAACATGGAACCTTGCGCCTGGAGTTGGAGTCTTCGCTCAATCTCATCAGTCATTTTTTCTGGGGTTGGAATCATGGTGTACCAGAGTTTCCACAATTCTCCGTTGCGCACCGAGTCGACAAGATCGTCGTGGTGGCTCTGCGCTAACGGCACCAGCGTGGCGATCGTGCCTTGTAGCGTTATGGGTTGGGGCCACGTCATAGAGGCTTTCTAAGTGCTTGCAGCTGCCAAAATTGATTTGTCATTCCGAACAGCTTCATCGTGAGGAATCTGCTATTTCCCCGCCGAGGTCACACCCGGCTTCCCTGCATATTTCTCCAGCCACTTCATTTCTTCGCGCACCTTAATTTTGCCATGCCAGGGATTCTTGCCCAGGCCGTGCCCTTCGCCCGGGAAGATTAACAGCGCACTGGGAACGCCCAGCGAATGCAGAGCATGATCCAGCAGATATTGTTCCAACACAGCAACACGAACATCTTCGCTCCCGCCCACAATATGCGTTGGCGTTTTCACTTTGTCAATCTGGTAAATCGC
Organism: Acidobacteriaceae bacterium; assembly: GCA_025352065.1. GTDB lineage: Bacteria > Acidobacteriota > Terriglobia > Terriglobales > Acidobacteriaceae > JANXUC01. Next base: position 53,300 of record JANXUC010000021.1, read on the forward strand.
GGCTTCATCGTGATAACGTGCAGCCGCCTCCCAGGGGCGTCCACCAAGAAAATAGGCATCGTCAAACGTCGTGTCGTCGTTGCCCCAATCGGCGACGTGTTCCACCGATCCAGCACCCGTCAAGGCCGCTTTGAAGCGGGTGGTTTCCGTGATCAGCCAGTTCGTCATGTAGCCGCCGTAGCTATAACCTCCTACGGCCAGATGCTCAGGATCGGCAATACCCTCTTTCACCAAAGCATCGACGCCAGTCAGAATATCTTTTCCTGGTCTGGAAACCATTTCCGGCACAATCTGCATCAGGAACTTGTCGCCGTAACCGAGCGAGCCCCGATAGTTCGGCTGAAATACGAGCCAGCCATTGGTCGCTGCCAGCGCGGTCCACTGGTACCAATCGGCCTCGAAGTGATTCCCGTCGGCATCATCCGGGCCGCCGTGAATCAGCGTCAGCATGGGCAGGTCCTTGGCTTCGAATTTCCCTGGAGGATAAATCAGCATTCCTTCCACCGGCGTGCCATCGCTGGAGTTCCAGCGATAAGTCTTGCCCTTAGGCAACTCGCGTTCGGTAAACAGCTTGTTGAAGGAAGTAATCGCGCGAGCCTGCTGCAGTTTGTCCGGCCCCTCGGCTAAGTAAATTTCGACCGGCTTTTCCAATGACGAATATACAAATGCAATTCGCGAGGAAGAGTGTGCCGCCGATACCGGACCGTATGTGCCCGGCCATGAAAACTGAGGCTGCATCCTGAGAGATGGATTTAATTGCGTGTACAACGCGACTTCCGTCCCAAGAACGCCCGCGAAAACCGCGCCACCACCCGGAAGCGGCTGATACCCGGCAATGCTGCCATTGAAGGGCGCCGCCCAACGCTCAGCCACGCCCGTATCCACGTCAACCCAATAGACGCGCTCCTGCGTGTCCAGATACTTCGCTTCCACCGATCCCAAAGGGATGTGAAAAAACACATGGCGATTATCCCCAGCCCAAGCCAGCCTCTCTTCCGGCGCTTCATTGTGCGTCAAGCGACGCGGCGCGCGCTCCGGGCTAGCTACTGCCAGATCGACGATGTAGATTTCAAATTCACCGATTAATTCCTGACGTTCGGAAATTGACGTTGTAACAAACGCGAGCCGCTTGCCGTCCGGCGAAGCAACAATCTGCGCTACACGAAAATCGGAACGCGCCAGCGCAATGGCTCCGGGCGTCACATCGGGAGAGCCGTCATCGCCCTCAGCCGCTGGCTTGCTGCCTTTCGTTTCCCGAGCAGCCGATACATCAGTCAACCGAAGAGCAAATATCTGGTCGCTGCGTTCCGCATTGCGATACTCGATAACATCTTTCCAATCTTTCTTGTAAGCATCCTTCTGCGCTTTGGTCCAAGGAATGCGCGTCGCAAAATACAGCGACTGCGAATCCGGTGACCATTCGAAACTGTGGATGTCCTCTTCGCCTTGCGTCGCAGGGAAAGCCTCGCCGCCATCCGCAGAGATCAAGTAAAGCTGCACAACATCCCTGGCCTTCGATGCATCCGAATCCTCGTCTTCGCCCTTGCCTTTTCCTTTTGCCCAGCCATTTTTACCCGCAGAAGTTTTTCGCTCCGAGAGAAACGCGATCCAGCGACCGTCGGGCGACCATTTCGGATCGCTATCATGACCCGACTGCGTAAGCTGAATCAGCGAGCCGCCGTTAGCGCCATCGCGATACAAATACAGGTCGCGGCGGAAAGTACTCTGCTCCCAATCGGCGCGATTAGTGCCCAGTACGACAGAACGCCCATCCGGAGAAATACTCACGGCATCAAAGCCAACTCCATTGAAAAACTCGTCAAAGGTCAACGCAGGCTTTTGCGCCTGCGCAAAACTCGCGAAGAACAACGTACCGAAGAAGACAAACGAAAAAAACGGTTTGCGAAGGTTCATGGAGCGGGACCCCTATCCAAGAAAAAATGCACTGCAACGACTGGCTAGTCTACCTGTGCGGCGAATCAAGGGGAAGCGGGAAAGACTCTTCCGTGGAAATCACAATAACGGGGTGTCAGCGAGCAGTTGTCGAGTCCTCTGCATTGGTCGAGTGCGCCCGACTCCATTCGCGAAGCCGCTGCTGCACTTCCACCATGTCCGCGCGGCTCAAGCGAGCGGCCAGAACATCCACGCGCTGCTTGCTGATTTCATCGTTGCCGGAACGAGCCAGGGCCGACCAGAAGTAGGCCTGCTTTAAATCCTTCGGAACGCCGCGTCCTACCCAGTAATATGCTCCGAGAATTCCCTGCGCCGGAGCATACCCGCTTAGAGCGGCGCGCTGAAACCAATATGCGGCCTTGGTGTGATCCTGCACAACGCCTTCGCCGCTGGCGTACTTCGCGCCCATCTTAAATTGCGAAGGCACGTCCCCCTGGCGCGCTGCCTGCCGCAGAGCGTCAATCGAAGCAGGAGAGTCGGGGACTGTTTCCTTCGCAAAACTCGGGTTCGTCCGGGATGGGAGGCTATTTGGAACCGAAGCAACCGACGTCTTAGCAGATTGCGTCCGCTCAGTCCGATATCGCGCGGCGTCTGGTTTCCGCCCGAGCGACAAGAGCGTTTTCCCCTGACTCACTACCAGCCACGTCACCGGAACCACGACAGCAACCACCGCCACGGCGAGCAAAGCGCGCAAATGCAGGGGCAAGCTCCGCACGCCAGCTCCGCGATTGTATCTCTGACGTTGCCGGTCAAGCTCTTCCAAATCAAGAATGTCTTCGCGACTCAGGGGATACCGCGCGCTTAGCGCAGCTTGTTCGACACTCTGTCTTTGACCTTCCAAAGACCGATCACTACGCAGCACGCCGGAAGGAACTTCCGCAAACAGCAAACCAATCACTGGGCGTGCCAGCATATCCAGAATCTTGGCGTCTCCCGGATCAAACGCTCCTGTCCGTTGCGACAACACTTCCAGCAAACCAACCACACGCTCTCTAGCAAAAAGAGGCAACGCCAAGAAAGAGCGAATGCCAAGGTCGGCACAAATTTCTCTGTCCACACGTGGATCCGAAGACGCATCACGGCAATACATTACGCTCGCTGTCCGAATGCATTCCCCCGTCAGCCCCGTGCTCACGGAAATATTCGAGCCCAACCCCGGAGTATCGGTCCCGCAGGTCGCGCGACAAACGAGTTGGCTGCCTTCAAACAGCGCCAGCGCCGCGCCCTTCGCACCTGTAAGCGCAAGCGCACGGCTAACTATCGCGTTTGTCTCACGCTCCAGCGGAGAGAAACATTTTTCGGACTGCTGCTCATCCAACGGCTCTTCGTCACGGAAAAGTTCAGGATGCGGGTCAGGTCCGCCAACTGCATCGGTGGCTGCACTGGCTTCGTCGAGCGACCGTTTCCCGTCCTGTGGCAACAGTTCGGTAATGCGACCGTCGTCTGTCGCCTGCGCTACCGCATTCAGGAACAACCATTGCTGAATTTGCTGCAGCGCTTTCTGATCCAGCGAAAAGAATCGCACCCCTGCGCGGCCTGAAGAATCCGACCAAGCCACCTGACCAATCAATCGAAGATGTTGGCCATCGAATTCGAGATCCAGTGCGAGCGTACGCTCAAGCTGCAAGGCGGTTGCAGCCTCAACCCCGATGCCGTCCTCCGAGAGATCAACGACTTTGCTGGGAGAGGAACTGACGGCAGGGCCGCGCAGACGCACAGTTGCCAGCCCGCGCAGCGGGTGTCGAACCTGGCGACGGCGTTCAAGCCCCGTACCAAAATTCGACCGTAAAGCCGTGGTGGCTTGCAAGTTAGGCTTGCTCATGGGGGAGCAGCCTCATAATACACTCGAAGGCTAGCTGAGTGGAGTAGTAGAAAGTACTCGTTAGGCCGTGCGTGCCTGCCGGTCCACCACACGGCTGATCGCCGCCACCATCATCCCAGACAGCATTTGCATGGTCGCAACGTCGCGATGATCGAACGCGTAGGGAGAAGCCGAGAGCACTTCAAAGATTCCCAGCGTCCGTTGGAAATAGCGAATGGGAGAGACCAAGATTGATCGTACTCCCAAGCGCCTGCTGACAGAAGGATCAACGTTCGGATTCGACTCCGTATCATGGCACAGCAAAATTTCGCCAGTCCGCACGCACTGCCCGGAAATGCCAGACTCCGTTTGCAGGCGCACGCCAAGATCCGGCGCAGTTCGCCCAGCGCGTGCGCGACACACAATTTCACTTCCACGATTGAGCGCAATCGCGGCTCCAGTGGCGCGAGTCATCACCTGGGCGCGATCCGCAATAATATCGACCGCAGGATTCAGATCCAGGTCGAACGCTGAAATATTCTCCAGCACAGCCTTCTTCGGACGGGGCGTAACCGCAACCTGGTTGTTGACCAATTGCAAATTAACTTTTCGGCGTGCGGCTGTAGCAAACTCTTCCTCATGCTCGGCATCGGAATGCGCTTCCACGGGAATAGATTGCAGCAACTCGCGCACCACGCGATCCAGCGCGGCATCTTGAATCAGATTCGCCGTCGACTGGTGCCGCAGCGATCCTCCCATCAAGCGCGACAAGCTCAGAAGAGCCTTACTGCCACAGGCCAGGCATGCGACCGTGTTGTTTTCACTGATCTGTTCGCATTCGGCGCAAAACACAGCGGCTTGCAGCGGAACAAAATTTACATCGCGTGCGGTCATCCACCGGTACATCCCTTGGATCCTCCTACAACTTGGGGAATGCTGAGGATAAATCGCAGCCGAGCACCGCGCGAGTGGCGGAATAGATTCCGCTGTGGATTTCTTGGAAGAAATCCGAATAGGCCTAACTGCAAAGAACCTTCGCAATACGTTCAGCCGCATGCCCATCCCACAAAGGAATCGCGCACGCTCCCGGGACCGGACTCGCTAGCACCCTCTGCAACTCCTGACGCAGCCGCGAAATATCCCGCCCCACCAGCGTGTTCGTTCCCGCCGTCAGCGTAATCGGACGCTCCGTATTTTCGCGCACCGTCAGGCATGGTACTCCAAGAAAGGAAGTCTCTTCCTGGATTCCGCCAGAGTCGGTAATCACCACGCGAGCCGCTCTCTGCATAACAAGAAACTCCAGGTACGGCAGCGGCGGCAGCAATCGAAGCCGGCCATCATTAGCGGGAAGAAATCCCGCCTCGGCGATGCGCTGCTGCGTGCGCGGATGCAGCGGAAAGACCACAGGGAGTTCACGGCCAACCTCCAGCATCGCCATCAACATTTCCCGTAACCAAGGCAGGTCATCCACATTCGCGGGCCTGTGCAGCGTCACCAAAACAAAGGGTCCGAGCCTCGCCACTTCTCCCGGCGTCTCAGCCTGCGGCAGGAGGCGCACCAGCGTGTCAATCATCACGTTACCCACCAGATGAATCTTCTCCGCCGCAATTCCCTCTTGCAGCAAGTTTGCGTCGCCATCAGACGACGGCGTAAACAACAAATCCGACAGCTGATCCGTCAACAGCCGGTTAATCTCTTCCGGCATCGACCGATCCCGTGAGCGCAGCCCGGCTTCCACGTGCGCAACTCGAACCTGCAGCTTTGCGCATACCAACGCAGCCGCTGCTGTCGAATTTACATCCCCGTAAACCACAACCCAGTCCGGCTTGTACTCCAAAACTACAGGCTCAAATCGAGCCATGACTTCAGCCGTCTGCTGCGCGTGACTCCCCGAACCCACAGACAGATTTACGTCAGGCGCAGGCATCCCGAGCTGCTGAAAGAAAACATCCGACATACTCGCGTCATAGTGCTGCCCGGTATGCACCAATGTCTGTCTAAGGGGAGTCTGCGCAAGCGAGGTCTGCCGCGCACTGCCGCGCTCCGCCAGCGCCCGCAGCACCGGGGCTGCCTTCATAAAGTTGGGGCGCGCTCCTACAACATGAAGAATGTGCATGAAAAAAGTAGACTGTCGAACCCGATTCTACCTTGCGAGGATAGGACCTAGTTGACCTGCCTCCGCAGAAGCGCGGGATGCGCCTCTGGCTTCATCAACGGCAGCGTCGAAGCCTGCAACGTTCGACCCAACGCATCTGCCAGCGCGCCCGGGAATGCGGCGATCAGTAGATTGATATCGAGCTGCAAGGCCCGTTGCGAATACGCTCGGAATAATATCATTCGACCCAGGTAGCGACTGCTGGATGTCAGCAAATCCAACTGCAATTTCCAGGATGGAGACAAGTCGCCGTCCTCACGAGCAGTTGAACGCCGCCACTGGAATTGCAACGGCGACGATGGCTGGGACATAAGACGCAACCCCAATCCGTCGGATTCCAGCTCCCACTGCAGGCTATCAAAGTCGTTCGTCTCAAACGCGGCTTGCACGATGCGGCAAACTTGCTCGTAATCGGTCGCAACCTTGAGTTCTTCCACTGCGCGGCGAATCGCCATATTGTTGATGAAAACTTGCGGCTGTTCCATCGTTCGCTGGGCGACGCGCCGTAGCTCGCCGAATTCCAGGTATCCTAAGTGCTGTACGCCCACCCAAATGCCACAACCAACCACAGCCAAAACCAATCCCAATGTACTCCCCGTCGGCCACAACAGGAAAAGGCTGAGCATCGCAAAAATCGCAGATACCCCATACAGAACAATCACCACCTGCCGGTGAGAAAGCCCTCGCTCCAGCAATTTGTGATGGATGTGCTCGCGATCTCCCGCGAAGACGGGGCGTCCGCTGATCAGCCGCCGGAGAATCGATAAGCCAGTCTCCAGAATCGGTAAGCCGAATGAAACCACCGGGATCGCGACTGCAACCACGGTCGGGGCTTTCGCGGCCCCTTGCAATGCGAAGGCGCTCAGCAGAAAGCCTATGAATAGACTGCCAGAATCGCCTAGGAAGATGGTCGCTGGATTGAAATTGAAACGCAGGAACCCCAGGATCGCGCCGGTCAACGTAATGGTCGCCAACGCCAGCCACGATGCATGGCTCACCAGCGCCACTACAAACACCACCAACGTTGAAAACAACGCGGAACCCGCCGCCAGCCCATCCAGCCCATCAATCAAATTGAAAGCGTTCGTGATCCCAATCACCCAGATTATGGTCAGGATCAGCCCAGCGAACACCCCAAAATGCCGAGTTCCGAAAACCAATGGCACCGAAAGGATCCGCAGGCCACCCCAGTAGAGCATCGCTCCAGCGATCCCCTGTACGACGAATTTCATCCACGGACGCGCGCTCCGCAAATCGTCATAGACTCCCAGCAAGAAGACCAGGCACGCGGGCATCACAATAGTAAGCCAAGGGCCGGACGGCAAATGTGCTTTAAATCTTGGAAATACGTACGCTAGCAGAAAAACGAAACCCTGGGTACACAAGAAAGCCAGACAGATCGCAACTCCGCCCAGGCGCGGCAACGGGTGCGCATGCATATGCCGCCCAGCAGAAGGAATCGAGACCCAACCTCGCTTAAAGGCAAAATCGCGCACAGACCGGGTAAGAATGAACGAAAGGATTAACGAAAAACCGAATGCTAGAAGGTAGAGTGCGGTCACTATTAAGTTCCCCGGGTTCCGCAAAACAAAGCAGCTAGAGCTCGGGGTCGTCATGCACGCCGATGCGGGTTGGCCGAGGATCCCGGAGCCCAAAGCTGAAATGAATCTTTCACTGGAATATAGCAGCCTTGCTCCACATCTGCAACGCCCGATGCCCTTCCGGCCCTTGACGAGTGAGGTCCTCCATCCCAACGCATGCTACACTTAAATATCCAAACACAATTGTGGAGAAGCAATATGCCTGAGTCCAAGCGACCAAGCCTGCCTTTTCTTGTTCTTACGGGGACGCTGCTCCTAGCAGGCTTCGCGGTCCGCCCGGCTTTCGCGCAGGCAGGTTTTCCGAGCGCAGTACCAGAAGTACCAAATCAGCAATCCGTCTCTTCCGACCAAGCACAGGCTCCAGCTCCCCCTTTACAACCGTCAAAACAGCTCTTGGGACCCTCCGACCTAGTCGAGGTCAACGTCTACAACGTCCCCGAGCTCTCCACCAAAGGCCGAGTCAGTAATTCAGGCGACATCTACCTCCCGCTGATCGATTATGTCCACGTTGATGGATTGACCCCCGAGGAAGCCCAAGCCACCATCGAGAAAAAGCTGTCCGATGGCGGTTTCGTCAAGAGCCCCCATGTCGTAGTTCTGATCACGGACTCCTCCTCTTCCAACGTGAGCCTGTTAGGTGAGGTGGCGAGACCCGGTTCCTATAGCGTACTGGGCGAGCGCCGTTTGCTCGACTTGATTTCCGCCGCGGGAGGCTTTACGGAACGCGCAGGCGGCACCATCACGATCACGCACCGTTCCAATCCCAGCCACGTCGTTAGCGTAAAGCTGCCGTCGGATTCCTCCCCCGCCAACCCCGGCAACATCGTGGTTCAGCCAGGCGACACCGTCATGGTCCAGCGCGGTCCGGTTTTCTATGTCGTCGGAGATGTGCTCCGGCCCAGTGGCTTCGTTTCCGATACCGACTACTTCAGCGTCCTCAAAGCCATTGCGCTGGCGGGTGGACCCGCCAAGACGGCGTCCTTGAACGGCAGCACAATCCTGCGCAAATCGGCGCACGGCACCGAACAAATCAAAATCCCCTTGAAGCAAATTCTTCGCGCTAAGGCCGACGATGTCCGCATGCAGTCTGGAGACATCCTGTTTGTTCCCAGCAGCGCAAGCAAGGCCGCCCTCGAACACTCCGTCGCCGCGATCACGCAGCTGGCCAGCGGCGCCGCGCTCTTGGCCATTCGCCCCTAGTGGTCTCGTACTTTTCGCGAAGAAGAAGTGAGCTCGAGACTTGTTGTTCCAGACTCTGTTACTCCGAAGGGTTAGCCAAAACCTTTCCCAATATCGTCAAATAATCCCAAGCCGTCTGCTGTCTCGAAAAATGCTTCACGATATGCTCCCGCCCATTCCGTCCCAGCCTCTCGCGAGAACCAAGATCGCTCGCCAGCCGTTGCACCGCTTCCACCAATTGCTCTGCGCTCTCCGGCTCCACAAAAATCCCCGCGTTCCCCGCTTCCATGATCTCTCGCGCCTGCCCATCCACGGCCAGGATCACAGGCCGCTCGCAGGACATGAATTCCAGCATCTTCGTCGGAATCACCGTCTTGAACAAATCCGTCTTCTTCAACATCACCAAACAGGCATCGGACGCGGAAATAAAGCGAGGAATCGTTTCCCGAGGTTGCTGCCCCAGAAACGTCATATTGGCGAGTCCGCGCTCACGCGCCAAACTTTCGATGCGCTCCTTGTCCGCGCCTTCTCCCACCAGCAGGAATTGCACCTGCGGATTCACCTTCCGCAATACTTCCGCCGCTTGAATCAGAGTCTCCAGCCCATGCGCGAGCCCCATCGTCCCCACATAGCAGACCAGAAACTTCCCTTCCAGTCCCAGTTCCCTCTTCTTCGCCGCTGCGTCTGGCTGCGGCGAGAACAACTCGGTCTCCACCCCATTCTCGACAACCGAAATTTTTTCAGCCGGAACCTTCCAGTTCTCGATCAAGAACGTCTTGAAAGCCTTTGTGACCACAACGATATGATCCGAACGCTTGTAGAGAAACCCAGCTATCTTCCCCAGCACCCAATTCAGCGGCGAGCTCCCTTCTCCAACTCCAACGGCTGCGAGTGACTCCGGCCAAAGGTCTCGCACCTCGAAGACGAACGGAACACGGCGCAGCGCTCCCAGCCACCATCCGCTCAGCGCCACCAGCAACTGCGGCGACGTTGCAATCAACACATCCGGCTTTCGAATAAACAATCCCGTCAATGCCGATGATAAGCAAAACGAACTGTAATTCAGCATCCGCTCGTAAGGCTTACGATTCGGAAACGGCAGCAGCCATGTCCGCACCAACCGGATGCCGTTCCACACTTCTCGCGTGACGAGCCGCCGAAATTGCTTCTTATACTCCGGCGGAACCACCCCAGTCGGGTGATTTGGAAACCCGGTCAGCACCGTGACATCATTCCCATCGTTGACCCAATGTCGAGCCAGTTCCGCCGCCCGCGCAGCAGGCGCACCCATTTCCGGCGGAAAATATTGTGAGACGTAAAGAATTTTCATGGCAGACGCTAAGAATCAAACCGCTCTGGAAGTGACGAACGTAAATCGTTCCTTAAGCTTCAGAAAAGGCTTCTCAAGAAAACGGTACGAAACGGCGGCACACAAAATCGTAAGCAGCAACCCAAACGACATGGCTCCCAGACTCCGTATCGCAACCTCTACCTTGCCGTACCGAATCGCGCTCCCCACCCGCACCGCTGGCGCAACTAAGCGCACCACCAGGTCGACGCAAAGATAGTGAAACACGTAGAGGCCGTAGGAAATCTTTCCGAGGTAAATCAAAGGTCTCGGCACCCAACGTTGTGCAACCCCCAGAAAACCTAGCAGCAGGAGAAGGCAGCCGACTGCAATGATTTGGTAGCCCGCCACATACGACAGCGGTCCAGACAACAGCACAGACTCCCTAAGATGAAACAGACCTTCCGCGCCAATCCACAGTATGCCTGCGGCAGCAATCATCGCGAACCGCGACCACATACTCAGCACTGGAGTTCGTCCCTTGAGCAGCAAGGCCGCCAGCGCTCCGACACCGAAAAACTCAAATTGAACCAGCGAACTGGCCCAGATCACCTGGCTGGCATCCTGCCTGTAACGCGCCAGCAGATAGATCGCGACGCAGGAAATCGGCAGCAGGAGCACGGAAAGTACCAGAATCGCCGACCTTCCCCCTAGCTTCGCGAGCCCCGGCCATAGCAGATAGAACTGTTCTTCGATTGAAATACTCCATAGCGGAGCAATCGGATTTGCAGACCAACCGAATACGGCTACATACCAGTTTCCCAACAGCGCCAGAAACGCCAGTAAACGAGGGGTCTCCAGACTCCATGCAGGCACCAGATGCCCCAGTGCAAATCCTACAAAGAGAAAGAAGAAATACAGCGGCCAGATGCGAAGAATCCGCCGCGTATAAAACGCCTTAATGTGAACCGTTCCCGTCTTGTCCCGTTCTCGAACCAAGAGTTCCGTAATTAGAAACGAACTGAGCAAGAAAAATAAGCAGACCCCGAAACTGCCAGCGCTCTTAAAATCCGACAGCACCAGCGCCGCTACGCGACCCCAGCCTGTGTGGTTGCCAACTTCCACTCCGGGCAGCGCGTGATAGAAAAACACGCTCAGAAAAGCAAAGAAACGCAGAACGTCCAACTCCGGGCGGTAATAGTGCGAGCCTGCTCCGGAATCCAGCGTTGGCGTGACTTCACCCGACAAAAAATCCCCCTAGTAGTAGAGAAGCTTAAACAAACTCTTCCAAAACACCGCCCGCATCCGCCCCGAGCGGCTCCCCAGATAATCCCCCCAGCGATCCGCAAACTGCGCAAACACTTCAGCCCTTGTCAATCGATGCATCACCTTCAGCTGAACAATATGCAGTCGATGATAGAACGGGCTGGCCAACATCTTCATTCGCGTCCCCGATTGCTCGTAGAGCGACCAATATCCCGTATCGTAGCGCTCAAGATTCCTCTCCAGCGTCTTCACTCCGCGATCAAAGACTGCCCGATACGGACTCTCCCCTGTCGCCAGAAACATGTCATGAACGCCCCATAGCGCCCAAATAAACCCGTTCAAAATATGCGTCGGTGGCTGCACAATATACTCTTCAATCCACCAATCCCCGCGCGCATCGACAAACGCGACTCCACCCTCATCCACCGGCTTCTCAAATGCTTTGAAGGCATCCCGTGCCGCACCCAGATAGTTCGCATTGCCCGTCGCAAGATGCGCGCGCAACAACAGCGAAATGCCCTGCCCCTGCGCCAACCCGGAATACCACGGCGCTCGCAGCGTGTCGCGATACTCCCAATCAAAATGATGTTTCCAAACCCAGATGCCTTGTGGATTCTGATCCAAATTCGAAAGTAGCCAGTCCGCACACCGCACCAGATTCTGACGCCTCGCAGGATCCCCCGTCCGGTGCAGCAGATTGTAGTTCCCCAATCCCCACTGCGCAATCGCGATCGGGTTGTACTGCAAACCCATCTTGCCCCGATAATCCAGCATCGGAATTCCATTCGCGTCGTGGTGCCCCGGATAATCCGCCTTCTCCGCAAACGTCATGTAATATTCGCCCAACTGATCGGTCCGCAAGTTACGATTGATTTCGGGCGTCTCATGCCAAAATGTCAGCTGGCTCTTGCCCGGCAGCAAATACGCACTAAAGATTCGCCGGTAGTATTGCAATCGATTCGTTAAAGGCATTATTCACTAGTTCCAGACAACGGGTGCCCCATCCCTCTTTCGCGTTTTCTGCGAAAAAGGGTGGGGAACTTGAACTTTCCTGATTCGCGGCGAAATGACGTAAAACACATCTATTCCACCCGCCACAGCGAAGCTTCCAGGTCATGTCCCTCCACCGCAATCGTGGTCAACGCCAGAATATTCGTCGAATTGTTTCCCGTCGGCAAAAACGCATTGCCATACTGAAAGAACTTCATCGACCACGAATCCTTTCTCCAGGTTTGCAGCTTCGTCCATGATGAACCTCGCGTACTCCCATACAAAGCCACGTTGCGATCAAGATTCACAGCACTCGGCTCGATCATAGTCGTGAAAAATACGGCATCGTCCACCGCGCATCCGCACAGCACCGACGCGTTGACGTCGGCAACGCTTTTAAGCTTCCCTTCCCGATCAAGCTCGTAAATGTAATTCTGTTCCAAAGGAGTATCGGACGCGAAGTAAAGCCCATCCGCAGTAGCTACGGCAGCAACGGCTCTCGCTTGCTGGTTGCCCGACAAGACGACCTCAACCTGCTTCCAATCCAGCGAAACTCGCAACACGCGACATTCCTCGCCAACGTCGCCCGTGAGAACCCACAGGCAATCTTCCCATCGGTCGTAGACAAGGTTATGAATGTGTCGAATCGAATTCTTCGGAAAGGAGTAGACAATCTTCCAACTCGCTCCGCGGTCCTCCGAACCATAAACATGAACCGCATCGCGCCCCGGATTATCGAAGTACTCTCCCCAGAAAATATGGCCATCCGGCGTGACTACAAGGTTCAGCGGACGCGTTCCACGATGCATGGCATGAGTGACCCGAAACTTCCCCCCCCCCGGCGCGAGAGTTGCGATGGCACCCGGCACCGCAGCAATCATTTCCCCACTCGGCAGCACCACCAAAGCGTGAAAACCATCGCGCATCAAACGAAACCCTAATTTGCCGGAAGCCGTAATTCTGCGCCACCATGCGGGGGGAAAACGTCCAACCGACTGCCATTGCACAGGAGAACTCGCAGGCTGGCAGCGCAACAACTCGTAACCGCGAGAAGCGTAGAGGGTATCCCCATCCCAGGCCAGCACACGCGTCTCCGCAAAGCGCCCCACGCAGGTCAGGCCAATCCCGCTGCCTGCCTCGCGTGAAAGCTGCTCACTGGAATTCGTCATTTTCAGAGAAAACTCTAAACTTTGTCATTCCGAACAGCTCTATCGTGAGGAATCTGCTGTTCTCCAGCAGGATTTAGCAACGCCAAAGGCCTTCTCAGCAACCTCTTAGCCATCCGATTTCAGAACAAGATACGAGCCAATCGCCAGCACATCCATTTTTGTCCGCTGGAAGCAGTCAATCGCTTCTTCCGGCTTACAAACAATCGGCTCGTTTTCATTGAAACTTGTATTCAGAATGACAGGAATCCCCGTCTTCTGTTCGAAGGCCTGAATCAAATCGTAATAAAGCGGATTCTCCTCGCGACTCACCGTCTGCAACCGTCCCGTATCGTCCACATGGTTCACCGCACACAATTGCGCCCTCTTCTCCGGACGAATCTTGTACACATGTAACATGAAAGGCGATGGATGATCATGCTCAAAATATTCATGCTGGCGATCCGCCAATATCGACGGTGCAAACGGCCGAAACCATTCTCGCTGCTTGATGCGAGCATTCAAAGTGTCCTTCATCGTCGGCAACCCCGGATGCGCCACAATCGACCGGTTACCCAACGCTCGCGGCCCCCACTCCATACGCCCCTGGAACCATCCCACAATATTTCCCAAGGCCATCTGCGCTGCCACAGCATCCAGCAATGGCTGCCGATCTAAACGCTGATACTTCAGATTCGCAGCCTTCAAACAGTCCTCAACTTGCTCATCCGAAAACTCCGGTCCCAAATACGAATCCTTCATCACGAACTTGCGTGGCTGCTTCAAAACACTGTGATACGTGTGCAATGCAGCGCCAATCGCAAGGCCCTCATCACCCGCTGCTGGCTGAATCCAAGTCTGTCGAAACGGAGTGCGATCAAACAATTTACCGTTCGCCACACTGTTCAGCGCACAGCCACCGGCCATCGCCAGATTTTCCGTCGGCACTTTCGCATGCAGCCCATTCAACAAATCGAAAAACACTTCTTCAAAACATTGCTGCATCGCAAACGCCAAATCCATATCGCGCTGCGTAATCTCGCTAGAAGGCTCTCGCGAAGCGCCGAACATCTCCACCATGCGATCGGAAAAATGTCGCGCCAGCTCCACCGTCCCGTCTTCCTTCACCTGCATGCCATGGTTGCTGCCGAGCGCCTGAAAATAGTCGAGATCCAGCTGAAAACTTCCGTTCTTCGAATGAATCAACTTCTTGATCTGCTCGCAATAGGTATCCTTACCGTAGGGCGCCAGACCCATCACCTTACCTTCATCACCATATTTGCGATACCCGATGAAATCGCAAATCATAGTGTAGAAACTCCCCAACGAATGCGGCAGATAAACGCGCTCAAGCACTTCAATTTCCGTGCCCTGGCAGCGCGCCGTCATCGTAGAAACAAAATCACCCGAACCGTCATAACTGAACCCCGCCGCACTCTCCCACGGCGAGCAGTAAAACGCGCTCGCTATATGCGCAATATGGTGTTCCAGATGATGTTCAGTAAAACGCAACCGCTGCGGATCCGCTTCGAGCGACTCAATAATCAGCGTGCGCAAATCGCGCATCTCTTCCTTGCGCTGCCGCATGCGAATAAAATTCAGAATTCGTGTCGGATTCGAAAGCGCATATTGCACTTTCTTCGCCAGGTTCGCATCTGTATCCTGACCAACCGCCACATGATCCACGTCGTAAATCGACGCGCCAGCGTGCTGCAGGCACGCACGAATTGCTAGCGTCGGAAAGCCCCCAAAATGCTTTTTCCTATTCAGACGCTCTTCCGCAATCGCGAAAACAACTTCGCCATCCTTCACAATCGCCGCAGAGGCATCCGCGTGAAACATATTCAAACCAAGAATCAACATTCGATGGCAGTTTACTTTCTTATAAATAGACTACGCCGCAGAATCGCAAATCGACCTCTATGCCAGCCGCAAAAGCTCCATTTCCAAGCTCTTTCTTAATTGTCTCCGGCAGCAGGTTCGGGATGCAAGGCAGCGTTGAGGAAAACTCGTGTATCTATAGTTACCGCCTCCCCCAGGCGTCGCGAATCCAGCGCCCGCAGAGTAGCCAGGGAAACCGCAACGATTTCTTCAAACGGAATAGGCGCCGCACCACCCGTTCGCAGCGTCTTCAAAAACGCCTCCCACTCGCCGCGATGCCCTTTGTCCTGCGTCAGTCGCGAACGCTCCACTTGACGGCGGCCGCCGCGAACCAGCTCCAGCTCGCGAAAATCTTCCAGTACTCCAACCGCGCCACCACCAAAAACTTCAACCCGCTCTTTGGTGTAAGACTTGTCTCCGTTCGCAACATACGCAATCGTCCCTTGCGAGCCGTTCGCAAATTCGATTTGAAGCACCAGATTGTCATCGCTATAAAGACCGTTGTTCGCAAGCGCGTGAGTATGCACTCGAATCGGCCAGGAACCCGCCATAAACGTTAGGAAGTCTACAAAATGGCAGACCTCACCCAGGATGCGTCCCCCACCTTCTTCCGGGTCCTGCGTCCAGTGGTTCGCCGCGAGAAAGCCAGCATTCACTCGATAATGCATCAGCAACGGCTCATTCGCCGCCGTGAAAAACGCTTTCAACCGCTGGCCCATCGGCGAAAAGCGCCGATTAAAGCCCACCATCAGCGCCGCGTTGCGCGCTTCCGCATGCTGACGAACGATCTCCGCCAAATCCTCTTCCGTTAGACAAAGCGGCTTCTCGCAAAAAACATGCTTCCCCAAACCGAGCGCCTGCAAGACTTGGCGCGCATGCAGATTGTGCCGCGTAGCAATCACGACTGCATTGATACTCTTATCGTTAAGAATTTCGTTTTCGTCAGTACAGCAATAGCGGAAACCAAACTTCTCAGCAGCGTTGCGGCTGCGGGCCCCTGTCGCCGTGCAAACTCCGGCAAGCTCCACGCCACCAGCCTCTTTGATCACTGGCAACAACGTATTCATCGCGAATACGCCAGCCCCGATTGCTCCTATACCAATCTTTGCTTGAACCGCCGCGATGCCAGATCGCGGCAAACCCATCTCCACTCGGGAGGTTAGCTCCGATTGCCCCGGATACGAGATCAACACGCCAAGAAAAGAACTGCCCGCCTTGCCAGTAATCAAGTCATACGCGGCCAGTGCGTTCGTAATCGGGAACCGGTGCGAAATAATCGCCTGCAAATTCAGTTTCCTAGCCGCCAGCAGATCAAGAAACGCTTCCATGTTGCGAGTCTCGGTCCAGCGCACATACCCGATCGGGTAATCGTGCCCCTTCTGCTCGAACGCCGCATCGTAACGACCCGGCCCATACGAACGCGAAATTCTGAAATCGAGTTCCTTCTCGAAAAATGTCTTGCGCTCAATCTCCAGTCCCACCGTACCCACCGCGCAGACAATCGCTCGATCTCGCGCTACACTCCCAGCCAGATTCACCGGATCACTGCTCGCAGTCTCCGCCGTAATCAACACAACATCGGAGCCATGCCCCCCAGTGTGCTGCCTGCAAAGATCTCGAAATACCGAAGCATCATGGCAAACCGCATCAGCTCCCAATTTAGCCGCGAGCTCAGCGCGTTCCATATTGATATCAAAACCAAGCACGCGGCAGCCCGACGCCTTCAGAATCTGAACCGTAAGCTGACCCAGCAATCCCAAGCCGATTACCGCAGCAACATCACCCAATTTTGCTTCAGCAGTACGCACACCATGCAAAGCCACCGCGCCCAGCGTCGCAAAAGCCGCGTCCTCAAAGCTCACATCACCCGACGCAATCTTCGCCAGCAACAATCGCGGAATGCAGGCAAACTCAGCATGATTCGCATACCCAGCCCCGGCACACGCCACCCTGTCCCCAACCTGGATATCCGTAACTCCCTCGCCCACTGCGACCACGGCCCCCGCGCTGCTGTAACCAAGCGCGAGCGGCTGATCCAGTCGGCTGCGCACCGCTCCCAGAGTGGAAAACACTCCATCCCGCCGCACCTTCGCTAACACATCGCGCACCAAGTCCGGTCGCGCTTTCGCTTTCTGCAAAAGATTCTTGCTGGCAAACTCCGACGAAGCCCGCTCCGTCCCCGCCGAAACCACCGACGCCGCCACACGCACCAGCACGCACCCCGGCAACAATTGCGGCGACGGCACTTCCGTCACCGCGATCTCGCCCGTCCGCGCGTTTTGCAAAATCTGTTTCATGCCGGAGCCACCTGCCCAATCTGGGCCAACTCAGTTTCAAACTTCCGCGCTCCCCCGTCGAGGAACGTCTGCATCCATAACTCCAGCGTCAGGAATTGCCAGATTTGCATCGACCAATCCCGGCGTCCGCTGCGATGTTCGTCGACAAAACGGCGCACCTCCTCGGGACGAAACAATCCGCGCTTGCGAATTTGCGTCTCCGACAACAGGTCGTCCACCATTTCCTTTAGATCGTGCGCCAACCAATAGTCTACGGGAGCCGCGAACCCCGCCTTCGGCTGCTGCAGCACTTCGCGCGGCAAAACGTCTCGCATGGCTTCGCGCAAAATGTGCTTCGTCGTCGGCCGCAGAAAACCCTTGAGCTTCATATTCGGTGGAACATTCCACGCAACAAATTCGGCCAGTGTGTGATCCAAAAATGGAACACGCACTTCCACCGACGACGCCATGCTCATTTTGTCGTTGTAAGTCAGGTTCAGACTCGTCATGAATATCTTGCTGTCGAGATAGAGCATCTGATGCAAGAAATCTGCTTCATGGACGCGCTCAAACGCAGCCCGATGCTGACCAGCCGGATCTGTTGCCGACGCCGCAAACCCCGCAGCATACAACTCTGTTTTTTGATCACCATCCAGATACGTGCAGTTCGTGATGAAGCGGTCCACCGGATTGAACGACGCGCTGCGCGCCATCTTCTTCGCCAGTCGCAATTGTCCTTTGACCGCCGTGCCTCGCATACTAGGCAACGCGCCGAGAGCCGCCTCCGCCATGCCGCGCGCGAAAGACGGCACGCGCCCGTAAGCCTCAGCCCAGTAGTGCGCGACATGCTTGCGATATCCGGCAAAAAGCTCGTCCCCACCCACGCCCGACAGCAAAACCGTTGCCTGCTTCCGCGCCTCGCGACAAACCAGATACGCCGTAATGATGGCGGGATCGGCAGTCGGCTCATCCATATGCCAGACCAGGCGGGGCAGCAGGTCCACCACATCGGGCTCTACCACGATGCGCTGGTTTTCGCATCCCAGATGACGCGCCAATCGAGTGGCAACTTCCGGATCGTCCAGAGTCGTTTCTCCCACGCGATACTTGCTCGGAAACGTCACCGTGTACGTGCGCACCGGCTGCTTGGTCGCCCGACTCATCATGGCGACAATGCTCGAAGAATCCAGTCCGGCGCTGAGAAAAGCTCCAATGGGAACATCGCTGACCATCTGCGCTTCCACCGCGCTGCGAAAACGCTCTCGCACCTCTTCGGCCAAATCGCTTTCGGAACGCGCGTAAGTCTGATTCGCTGGAGGAAACGTCAGATCCCAATACCGCGTGAGCTTGAGTTCACCCTTGCGCAACGTAGCATAGTGACCGGCAGGCAGCTTCAGGATGCGACGGAACATCGTCTTCGAATCGGGAACCCAAAGAAAGGTCAAATACTGGTGCAGCGATCCATGATCGAGTTCCGCCTCAATCTCCGGAATCTGCAACAGCGCTTTGATTTCGGACGCAAATGCAAACCGCTCCCCATCGTGGAAATAGTAAAACGGCTTGATCCCGAAATGATCGCGCGCCACAAACAAAGCCGGCGTCCCGGACCGCAAATCGCAAATCGCAAACGCAAACATGCCGTTCAGCCGCTTCACGCAATCCGGCCCTTCCTGCTCGTAGAGGTGAAGAATCACTTCCGTATCGGTATGCGATACAAAGCGATGCCCCTTGCCTTCAAGCTCCCGTCGCAGCTCGGCAAAGTTGTAGATCTCCCCGTTGTAAGTAATCCAAATCGTACCGGCCTCGTTGCGCATCGGCATGTGGCCGATCGGGGACAGGTCAAGAATCGCGAGCCGCCTGCTACCCAGGCCAATGTACGAGCCATCCGGGAACCTCCGCTCCCACACGCCGGAATCGTCGGGTCCGCGGTGCGCCTGGACCTGCGTCATCCGCGCCAGCGCTTCCCCATTCCCGCAATTCACCAGACCGCTGATTCCGCACATTCCCCGCTCAGTTCCTCGATGCTTCCTTGCGTAACGCCGCCTTCAGTTCGTAGATCTTGGCCTTGGTATGGAACATTTGTACAGCCTGAAATCCGCAGTAGATCAAGCCCGGAACGCCGTCCATAAACCCAAGCCGCAGAAAATACCGGTAGAAAAACAGCAATACCGGCGATCCCGGCAAAGCAAACAGCCTCTTCTTGAGCCAGCGCCGGCGCCGCGCTTGCGTCCCAACCGCCGCCGAGTCCACCAGACCCGTCTCGCCCTGCGAGAGTACGCGCGACTCCCAGTTCGAGTACTCGTCATGCTTCTGGATATACCGGGAGAGCGATTCCACGTTGTGATGAATCAATGGATTCTTCAGGTGGAACGTCGACCCATCCACCACTACGTGCTCATGAACTTCCATGTCCGCCATCGACGCATCTTGATCTTTCAAGCGGCATTCGTAGCGCCCCTTGCCTCGGCGGAACAAAGCCAGCTTCCAAAAGCTGGCGTCGCCGTGCCGCAGAACCCTTCCCAGAAAGTACATGCGGAGCGAAATATAGTAGCCGTTGCGGTCCGGCGCCTGAATGGCCTCGCGAATTTCTTCCATTAGCTCGGGCGTAAGAGCTTCGTCGGCATCCACTAGTAGAACCCAGTCAAACGCAAGAGGAAGATTCTCCATCGCCCACTGACGCTTCTTGGGCCAGCCACCCTGATAGCGGAACTGAACGAGTTTGGCTCCGAACGAGCGCGCAATTTCAGGCGTCGCATCCGTGCTTTGCGAGTCCACCACGTACACCTCGCCCACATTGCCCAGCGCCTCCAGGCAACGAGGCAGATTTTTCTCCTCGTTCCGCGCCGCCACGATCACGCTGACCGGCAGCTTGCCAGCCGACGTCACAGATTGCGACTTGGCGGCTTCTCCGGCCTTTTGCATGTCTACGCGGGCAATCGCATCCGGCAAAGTTGTGTCGCGCGCCGGTTCGCTGGCAGTTGGATTCATGAAGGCTTAAAAGAGCAGAAAACAAGGCGAACTTTTCGTATGGTACCACGCAAAAGCCCGCCAATTTACTTAGGCATCAGGCTCTGCGCTAGCCTCACCAGCTTCTCCACATGCTTCTCCCAACTAAACTCAGCCGCCCGTTGCAACCCGTTGCGCGAGAGCTTTTGCGACCGTTCGCCCGAACCAGCCACCTCCCGCACTCGCGCCGCCAAGTCTTCCTCCGAAAAGCGCGGGAAAAACACCGCTGCGTCCCCGGCCACTTCGCGATGTGCCGCAATCTCCGACGCCACAATCGGCACCCCGCAGGCCATCGCCTCCACCAGCGGATGCGCGAACGTCTCCGCATACGCGGGGGTCACATACATGTCGCAAGCTCGATAAAGCTTGTGCAGATGCAGATAGGGAACCGCCCCCAACTGAATCACGTGTTCCGTCAAACCCAACTCTTCAACCAGGGCAGCAGCCGGTTCCGCGCGAAACGATCCAGGATTCTCCTCTGAAATCAGCCGTGTCGTCACCAGCAGCTTGGGATTTCTCTCGGGCATCGCTTCCCGGATCTTCTTCAACCCGCGAAACAACGTCTCGAAATTCCGAAAGTAGTTATAGTGGCTGACGAACAAAATCCGCAGGCACCCCTCCGTCGCCTCCAGCCCACTCTGCAAGCTCTTTGGCGACTGCGTCTCATCCGAGAAAAACACCTCCGGATCGAACCCGTGATGAATCGAGACCACGCTATGGCTGCGGGTCCATCGGCGAAGCTCAGATGCAAAGGCTTCACTGGGCGCCACCGTAACATCCGCCCATTTCACCGAGCGCGCCGCAAAAAAGGACTTAATCTCGTTGTCCGCCCACATCGCATACTCTCCGCGGGCCCGCAGATCCCGCCGAAAATCTCGCGACGTATAAAGAGAATTCCCACTCAGTAAGATCTGCGGTACCGGCGACTTGCGAATGGCAAAATTCCCCGCTGACACCAGAATGTCCGCCTTCCGCTCGCACACCAGTCGCGGAACTTCTCGCTGTTCCCAAAAAAATCGACGCCCCGCGGGGAGTCCTCCCGAAACTTCCTCAAATGCAATGTTCGGCCAACGCCCCATCTCTTTGCGCAGATCCGTCCGCAGCAGAAACGTCGCCCGCAAATCGCTTCTCCGAGCCAGCACAGGAACCACGTTCCGGACATATGTTAGTCCGCTTCCGGCACTGGCAGCCAAAGCATTGAACAGGAGATGCATGATTCAGGATTATCGCGTTTTCTAAATTGAACTGCGGAAGCTTTTCAGTATAATCATCGCATTGCGACCAAGCGTTGGTAGACGGGTTCACTCCTGGCAAATACACTAACAGCGATGGACACCAGACTTCTCGACTTTATTGTCTGTCCACGAGACCGTTCCGCCCTTCGGGGATCCGCGAACCAGCTCATCTGTGACCAGGGCCACGCCTACGGCATCGTCGACGGCGTTCCCGTCCTCCTCGTGGAGGAAACGGAAGTTCCCTTTACCCACAACTTGGCGCGACACGCCCTGCAGTCCACCCGCACCGATTCACCCGACCTCGTGCCTGCGCCGCAAGATGGCGAGGTGGACGCCTTCGTCAGCCAATGGATTGCCGCCACCAACGGCTCGCTCTACCAGCATCTGGTAGGCAAGCTGCAGGAGTACCCCATTCCAAATTTGCGGCTGCCTCCCGGCAACGGGCGTCTATTTCTGGAAGTCGGTTGTAACTGGGGACGCTGGTGCATCGCGGCGGCTCGAGCGGGGTATCGTCCAATTGGTATCGACCCTTCGCTGGGCGGCATACGCGCCGCCCGCCATGTAGCTCGCCAACTCGGAGTAGACGCCCTGTTTGTCGTGGGTGACGGGCGCTATCTTCCTCTTCGCGATAACACCATCGATCAGGCGTTTTCTTACAGCGTCCTGCAGCATCTTTCCAAAGAAAACGTTCGCATCACCTTGCGCGAGATTCGCCGTGTGGTGCGACCCGGAGGAGACAGCCTGATCCAAATGGCGAACAAACTCGGGCCGCGCTCCATCTACAACCAGTTGCGTCATCTCGTCGTGGGCACCCAGGGCTTCGAAGTCCGATATTGGCTCCCCGGCGAATTGCTCTCCGCCTTCCGCCAGGAACTCGGCCCCACCAAAGTCGAGGTCGACGGCTTCTTCTCGCTCAATCCTCAGATCAGCGACCTTCGCTTCCTGCCCAGAAAGTATCAGGCCGTGGTTCACGCATCGGAGGCATTACGAAAGGCAAGCCGGTTCCTGCCCCCGTTGCGCTACGCAGCCGACAGTTTGTATTTAAGAACAAAAAAGACTGCCCACTAGCTCTGTGGCAGATCACCCCTCATGCACGGACCTGACGAACCCGCCCTGCCAAGTAGCTTCGTTCGAACCGAGGCCCTTTCGCGACGCGGAGCGAGCCGGTGCGTGGGTCGTCTGGCGCGTAAGGTCAGCCAGGCAGAACGCCAAACACCAGAAAAATACGCAAAGGTAGTACCCAACCGCAAACAGCCAGTCTTCGAACGTGGCATGAACAAAGCCCGCCACGCAAACCATGGCCAGGGGTACCGCTGGATGCGACCCATCCAGGGTGCGGCGCATATACTGCCCTACTTTGCGAATCTCCAGGAACATCCCTCCCAGCAGCATCAGAAAAGGCAGAATGCCCAAAAGCCCCACCCACTCCAGCAAGGCCAGATAGCTATTCCCATGCTCTCGGGCTGTGCCTATAGTAGTCGCGAACGAGGACGCTCCTCTTTCACTCTCCGCGCCGGTCTGCGTTGTGCCGAAACCCCCGCCAAAAAACGGATGCTCACGAATCGTCGCCATCGAGGCATCCCAGGGTCCTCGTCTGGAGGCCAGAATCCCTTCCCCACGATGTCCTTTGTAAACCAGATTCTCGCTCACGCCCTCCGCCGATCGTCCGATCAAAGCAGGATTCCAAAGCCCAATCAAAGCCAACCCGGACACGGCTACCAAAGCTGAGCGCGCAAACAGGCGATAGTTCTTAAGATTCAGAACCAAAAACGAGCTCGCGCCCATCCCCGCTAGCAGGCTCGCGCGGGAACCGCTAAAAACCAGCAAGCCCACTCCTATCGCGAAGGCGAGAATTCTTCGCCGACGTTGAGTATTTGAATTCGCATTCAGAATGCCCCACGCTAACAACGGAACTACGGCCACTCCCATCACCGCCCCCAAGGAGTTGGGGTTTCCAAACAACGCCGAACGAGTGACAAAATAGGAAAGCCCTGACACGTAAGCCATGAATTCGCAGGCCGTGACCAAGGCCTGCGAAAACTGCCGTTCCCGGTGCAGCTGCGCAAACCTCGCTCCCGATGCCGCATACATGAACAGCAACAGAAGGCTGCTCGCCTTCAGAAAAGCAGTCCGCGGAAAAACGGAAACCGCAGCCGAAGCCACCGCCGACAGCACGCAAAAAAACGCAGCCAGATGCAACGCCCCGAAATGCTGCCCAGATTCCTTCAACCACAACGTCATTCCCACGACCGCCGCACACAACAAGACAACCCACCGCCCAACTCCCCATGCCTCCTTCAACGGCAGGTTCACCCCCGCCAGCAAAAAAGCAAGCATCACCGCGAGAAAAAACACCTTTCGGTAGGCGCCTACCGCCACCAAAAGCAACTCAGCCCCAATCAAGATCACTAGAATAGCCGGATTGGCCACTAGATACGGATCGTCATAGGCCCAGTAGGCCGCCACCAGCACCAGCAGCGCCACTCCAACCATCCGATATTTCCAAAAAAAATCCAGCACTTCTACCATCCCAGCTCGCGCGCCGTAACCGCCCGCGCAAAGCCTTCAGCCCACGTCGCAGCGGTGTACTTCGCGATCCGTTCCGTGCTCCGCTTTCCCATGGTAACTCTACGAACATCGTTGATCGCTATTTCCTTCATTGCCGCACTCAAAGCTGCGACATCTCCCGCCTGCACCACCCAACCGTTTCCGCCGTCCTGCACCAAATCAGCCACGCAGCCCGCCACGGAAGTTGCGATCACCGGCAACCCGCACGCCATCGCTTCATTCACAACCAATCCCCACGGATCTGAAAATGTCGGGAAAACCAGGCAATCCGCCAGCGCATAGTACGTCGCCAGCTCCTCCCTATGCACAAATCCCGTGAAGCCGATTCGCCCCGGAGTCATCTCCACAGCCAGCTTCTCGCAGGCCGCACGACTCGCCCCGTCCCCCACATGCATCAGCCCAATTCTCTCGCGCAGCCCCGGTTCCAGTTGGCCATACGCCTGGAGCAACTCGTAGATCCCTTTCTCTGGAATCATCCGGCCGACAAATAAATAGTAGCGTTCTGGAAGCCCCAACTTGGCGCGCAGGCCCCGCGCGTTCCTACGCGCGTCGGCCGCCGCGCGTCCGAAAAAATCATTGTCCACCGCATTCGGAGCTGCAAAAATCACTCGCTCGGGAATTCCGAACGTAAGCAAATATTCCGCCGACGATTTCCCCGGCACAATGAATCCGCTGCACCCTCGCAGGAATCTCCTCTTCAGAAACTCCACGGCCAGCGCGCCACGACGGCGATCCTGTGCGTTGCTCTCCGACCACAAAAATGCAGGGATAGAACTCTTGTGCGCCCATTGCAGCGCTTGCCACATCGCAACATAACTATATCCCCCAATGACAACAACCTCCGGCTTCGCCTTCGCCAACGCTTCTGCCATGCCACGGTTGAGCAGGACGTTGTACCCGCGCACCCGTCGCCTCCAATGTGGCAAAGTCTCATACGAAAAACGAATCTCCTCTTTGTAAACTTTCCACTGCCGCATCGTCGAATCCGTCTCTGCAAGAAAAATCACATGCAGATCGATGTCCGCCCTTGCCGCCAATGCGTTGAACACCGGAATCCGATAGGGGGAAATGATTTCTGTAAGAATAACCACGCGCCGCCTCATGCGCGGCAATCCCGGTAGATAGACTGCAAACCCTTCGCTTGGTGCAGGAGCGTGAATCCGCTCAGCCCTTCCCCCACAATAGTCTTGCGCGCCGCCACCCCTATCGCGTGCCGCAACTCCGGCCTCTGGATCAGAGTCCTCAATAGGCCCGCCAGGGCCCTCCAGTCTTGTTCCGCAATCAAAAAACCATTCTCCCCGTCACGAATCACTTCCCCAATACCTTGCCCACGGCAAGCAATCGCCGGAATTCCCGTAGCCATCGCTTCCAGATAAACGCATCCCAGCCCCTCATAGCGGCTGGGCAAAACGAAAATCATACTATCGCGGAGCAATTCCGCAACTTCAATCCGCGTTCTCCGGCCCAGAAACTCCACTCGCTCAGCAATACCCAATTCCCGCGCGAGCCCTTGCAGCCGACCAAGTTCCACTCCTTCGCCCACAATTCGGCACCGCAGGTCCGCAAACTCGTTCTTCAATTCCCGTAGCGCGCGCAGAGTCACATCGTGACCCTTAATCGCGATCAGACTTCCCACGCTCGCAATACATTGTCCGCTCGGAACCTCTTTCGCCGGAGAAAACATCCCCGCATCGACCCCGTTCTCCACAACTTCCGTCTTCTTGAAATCTGGCATGCGCTCCAGAACACGCTGACGCACGTGCTCGCTGATGCAGATCACACGCGCTGCTTGTTCATACACCTGGCGGCACAACTTCCCGCAACGCTCGCCTGCACGCCCACCAATCTGTTCCCTAAAATACGCATCCAGCCCATGCACTGTTACTACAAATGGAATGCCCAGGTCTTCGCTCAGAAGTCGAGCTGCCTCTCCGCACGGCAGCGGAGCATGAGCATGCAGAACATCAATCCGGCGTTCTTGATGGAGCCGCCGCACCATGCCTCGAATCCGGGAAAATAGTGCATGCCCCGAAGATGCCAGCCCTCGATTTCCCGGCCAGACCGGATAGCGAACCCAAGTGGCTGCCGGCGAGGTCGTAGATGGCAGCACACGGCTCTTATGCAGCACCCTCACCGCGATCACGGAGGACTCCAGCCCCAACGCTCCGAATTCCGTCAGAGGCTCCGCAACAAACCCGCCCCGCTCATCTTTGCGTGACGGATAAAACGGAGTCAGAGTTAAGACGTGGATTTTTTGGCCCTTGATCTTGTGATCGTTCGACATCGGGGAAAGCTACTGGACCTTCTGCGCAAAAACCCAGGAATAAGGCACTCCACCACGCGCAGGCTGAAACACCGAAAACTCGATCCGCCCAAATCCCAGACTCTCCAACGTCGTCTGCACCCAAGCCGTTTCATAGCTGATGCTCTGCATGAACGGACTCCACTTCTTTCTCGAGAGCAAGAAGCGATGATACGCACCCTTCCAACGACGCATCCCCATGTAGGATTCCATCGCCGCTCCGCACATCTTCCGAATCGACATCTTCGTATTCGTCGGCCAAATATGCAGCGGAAGCTGAATCATGATCGAACCTCCGGGCTTCAGCACTCGCGCAAATTCCTTGAAGTACTCCGCCGCGTATTCCTTCTTGTCAAAATGCAGAAAAACAATCACCGAGAATACAGCCGTAATCGAAACATCACCCACCGGCAACGTAACACCATCCGTAACAAACAACTGAACGTTGGGAGGCATGTGTTGTCGCGCATACGCGATCATGCCTTCAGCCACGTCGATTCCATACACCTTCGGAAAATCTTCCGCCAAACTGCGCGTGATCCGACCCGCGCCACAACCAATCTCCAGGCAGCCTTCCTTCGTTAGCCCGTAGTGTTCCCAGCGTTCGCGAAACTCCTGCCAGTCCAGCCTCCCTGTTTCGTAAAAATCCGCATCCGTCCAGGGCTTCGCCCCGTCCCGCTCTCGCCCGGTCAAAGGAATTACTCCAAACAGCGGATCCTTCTCTCCCCACGCCTGCCACTCCACGTTCGACTTCACATCATTCGACTTACCGCCCGACGCGCCACCCTCCAACGATGCCGTTTGCTCTTTTTCAATCTTCGGGTTCGGTAAACTAGCCATTCAGGTCTCCAAAACCAACGTTATCTTACGATCTTGTTGAGGATACTAGCTTGTTGCACGTTTGCAGAAAAAGATTCGTATCAGAGCGCAGCTTTGGCTGCGCCGCTCGATCAGCAGCGGCAAGCACAGCAAAACCCCTCCCAGCGCTACGAGCGCTAACCGCGTCGCCTGCGTACCGCCAATTCCAGCACTTCCGCCCACTGCACCGCAACGCGATCCCACGAGAACTGCTCCACGTGTCTGACCGCCGCCGCCGACATCGTTTCCCGCAGTCCCCGGTCCGCCAACAGCAATTCCAGCTTTGCCACCCAATCTGCGTCTGATTCTGCCAGAAAACCCGTTTCCCCATCGATCACATAGTCGGGCTCGTACACTTTCATGGCGACCACAGGCAGCCCGCAGGCAGCCGCCTGCCCCAACACCTGCGGATGTCCTTCCAATATGCTGGGAAACAGGAAAATATCAGCGTCGCGCATTTCGTCTCCGAGCGCGATTTGGCTTAGGTGTCCTAGAAAAACTACATTGCGGCAGCCTAGATCCTCCGCAATCCGCTGGCACTCCTCCTCCTCCTCCCCTGCCCCAGCAAGCCGAAACTGCACCTTCGGCATTCGGGCCGCCTGCCGCACGACCAGGGAAACACGTTTGAGCGGCCGGAACGATCCCGCATATAAAACGTGAGCGCATTCACGCTTCCGTCGTTTCGAATCTGTAGGCGCGTAAAACGCACGAGGATCGACTCCATCGTGAATCGTTTCTACCGATGGAACCTTGTAATACTCCTCAATGGTTTGCGTTACGAATCGGGAGTTCCCTACAACCACATCCGATTCCCTTACCGCGAGCATTTCTAAAGGATTCACATCGCGGTCCTTCACCATGGAGACCACGTATGTAACCAAAGCGCTGCTTAAGCCTAAACCTCGCCTCATCCTTAAGAACCATGCATCCAGCGGACCAAAGCGAGGGAAAAAATACACATCGGGAGGCGACGACAGCACGGACGCCAGCAGCCGAACTGTGTTGCCGTGAGCATGGTACTGCAGGATCTTTGTGTTCTCCCGCGCCGCGATCCTCGCATCCGGCTCCCCCATCGCAATCATCGTCACGTGAAATTTCTCGGGAGACAGCCGCGCCACAATTTCCTTCACCGTCAAGTTCTGCGCGTTCGTATTGTCGGCGTCGGCAAAAGAAGGCGTAAAAATCCGGATCGGCGGCATGCAGCTCCTCAAGTTAGTTTCAGCGCGGTAGATGATCGAAGCTCTACAACTTGTTTCATAAATGTTTTTGGGTAGGGCACGACTTCAGTCGTGCCGTTCGACCGGCATAGAACATGGGCTTTAGCCCCTCAGGTACGACTCTTACTCAAAGCATTTACGAAATACGCTCAGGAGTTCCTACTAGATGGTCGCACAACTCAGGTAGAGCGGCGCTTCAGCGCCGCGTTGCGAACCCTAAATCAACGGGCTTTAGCCCTAAGGTAAGACTCGAACCGTGGCGGAAGCATTTACGAAACACGCCCTGGGAGGTTGTTGAAAAATCTCAAAGTTTGTCATTCCGAACCGTTTTATCGTGAGGAATCTACTGGTTTGCTGCGGTTTTCGAAAGGTCAATTCCGGAAGCCGCACTGGAATGCCTTCGGAAATACTTTTTCAACAGCCCCTTAGGACGCCAGCCCTGTACTTTCGCGAACACGGCTTTCCTCCAAGTGCCAGTAACTTGGATCCACCAATCGCTCATTATCCAGTGCCAGCGTATGCGCAGTTTCGTAGAGCAGCGGATTCAATGGCCCCGCGTCCTGTGCCGCCAGGCAACCATCAAGCTCCTCACGATTGCGCACTCCCACCAAAACCGTGTGCGCCGCTGGCACAGTTAGACAAAAGCGTAGCGCCATCTCCGGCAATCCATCCCACGTTGTTCCCAGCCCTTGCACAGCTTGCTCGCTCGCTCGCGTCACCAGCTCTAAACTCTCCGGAAGCCATTGCGCCCGCTTCGTCAAAGCACCCTTCAGCAACGCTGATCGCGTCAACACTCCAATCCCCGCAGCCTCGGCTTCAGGCAACACCCGCTGGCACATTCTCTGGTCCAGCAAATTCAGCGCCACTTGCAGCACATGAATCTTCCCCGTCCGCACTGCCGCCAAAGCCGTATCCGGCCCGTACACGGAGGCCCCAATCCACCGCAGCTTCCCGGCCTCGCGCGCCCGCTCCAGGCAGCCCACCATATCCCCTTGCCGTAACATCGGAATTGTCGCGTTGTGGATCTGAACAATATCCAGAACATCCCGCCGCAGCGCTCGCAGACTCGCATCCAGCGATGCATTAACCTCGGCTGACAGTTCGAGGGGAGAAGGAGTCTTACTACCTGCTGGAAGTGAAACCTTAGTTGCAATCACACAGTCCCAACGCCCTGACAACGCTCGCCCTAGCAACTTCTCGCTGTGCCCGTAAGCTGGCGCAGTGTCAAAGAAGTTGATGCCGCTATCCACTGCCGCATGAATTGCGTTGATCGCGCCTGCATCACTCACCGCGTCTTCCCCTGGCGTCGGAATGCCATATTCCTTCACCCCGAACGCAGCCGTACCAATACCAAGGCGCGAAACCTTAAGCCCTGTGGACCCGAGTGTTACGTAGTCCCTGTGTCCCATATTCTCGACCCTGTTTTACTGTTCCCATACTGAACCAACACAGGGCGCAAAACTAGGCACGCGAAACTAGCCAGTTAATAGCTAACAGGCTTCACAACTTAGTTTGGGAGGTTGGAATTCAGCAACAGAACAGATTTGCTTGCCACTTACTAAGTCAGATTCTGCAACTAAGTCGGACGAGTAAGGAATCGGCTGACAACCATCCAGCAGATCGCTGAAAAACTCTAAAAGTTTGTCATTCCGAACAGTTTTATCGTGAGGAATCTGCTACTTTCCCGGGATTGAGCAGGTTGCCCTTCCGGAACAAGCGCTGAATCGCGCGCAGAAAATTCTTTTTTAACAAGCTCTTTAGCCACTGCGGTCAGCCGCAAGAAAGAACTGGGCTTTACTCAAAAACCATCACTCAAAACAACCTTCTAAGTACGGTGGAAACCAGCCGCATAATACTTCACAACTTTCCCCACCGCCCGCACCACATCCTCAACATCCTCATCCGTCATGGCATGGAACATCGGCAAACTCAGCAACCCTTCATAAGCCGACTCCGCCACCGGATACTCTCCACCCTTATACCCAAACCGCTCTCGATAATAAGGATGCAAATGCACCGGAATATAGTGCACATTCACACCGATGTTCTCCGCCCGCAACGCGCGAAACATTTCGGCTCGCCCCGCAGTAAGTTGTCCAGCATCCACCCGCACTGGATACAGATGCCATGCAGGATTCACGTCAGCCCGAACAGCCGGAAGAATCAGTCCCTGCACCCCAGCGAACTGCTCCGCATAGCTCGCCGCAATCGCGCGCCGCCGCGCAAGATTCTCAGTTAACCCTTGCATCTGGCTCAACCCCAGCGCACAGTTAACATCCGGCAGCCGATAATTCATTCCCAGCAAAACCATCTCGTACTGCCACTGCCCCGCGCTCTGTCGCGCCCTTGCATCGCTGCTGATTCCGTGGCTGCGAAACCTTCTTAAGGTCTCTGCGAAATCTGCCCGATCCGTCGTCACCATGCCGCCTTCCCCGGTCGTCAAATGTTTCACTGGATGCAGGCTAAACGTTGTCATATGCGAAATCTGCCCCACACGCCGCCCCTGATACTCCCCACCCAAAGCATGACTCGCATCTTCAATCACAGTAAGCCCATGCTGTTCTGCAATCTTCAGAATCGCATCCAAATCCGCCGGATGCCCCGCATAATCCACCGGCAGAATCGCTTTCGTAAGAGAAGAGATCTTCGATTTAATTTGTTCCGGATCCAGATTCAACGTATCGGAAGAAACATCCGCAAACACCGGGCGCGCCCCCTGATACAAAACGCAATTCGACGTCGCACAAAACGTCATCGGCGTAGTAATCGCTTCGTCCCCAGGAGCCAGCCCCGCCGCAAAAGCCGCACCATGCAAAGCAGACGTTCCAGAATTAAAACTTACCGCAAAACGCGCACCTGCAAACGCCGCAAACGCCTCTTCAAACTCCGCAACTTTCGGCCCCGTCGTCAGCCAGTCCGACCGCAAAACTTCCGCCACTGCCTCAATATCTTGTTCGCTAATCGATTGCCGCCCGTAAGGCAGCAACGTCTTGCGAACCGGTTCGCCCCCATGAATAGCCAGAGCCTCGCCGACCGAAACATTTGAAGATTGCTTCATAAATGAAATATAACGTTTGTCATTCCGAGCGCAGCGAGGAATCCCTGTCGCTGGAAGGTCTACTCGCGTTCAAGAACTTTAAGCTCCTGCGAGCGCCCCATAACTCTTTTCGAAACCCTTGTTCCGGAATGCACCCGGGCAGGGCACGACTTCAGTCGTGCCGTTAGACGCAACCAGGAGTCCGGGCTTTAGCCCCTGCCATGCACTCGCAGCTCGAAGCTGCTGTTCTTTTGTCCAAAAATGCCGCGCGGATAGCGGTAACCCTGTCCCCAGGCACTACCTCTGCGTACCTCAGCGTCCTCTGCGGTTAAGCTCTTGGGGTAAGAAAGAATTACTCCGTGCCCTCAGTGTTCTCTGTGGTTCAAAGGTTTTCAGTGCGAAACTAAACCTGCACCACCCGCCGTTGAACCGCCTCGGGATCTTCCGGCGCAATCAGTTCTTCCAGCTCGCGATTCGTCAGCCAACGCGTATTCGTATCGCTGGTGTAGTGAAAACCTTCCGGAAGCGCCTTCGCATTCTCCCAGTTTTCCTTCTTCCACCACGGGTGCGACGGCTGAATCACAAACATATCCGGCAGCTCCACTGCATTCCGCGCTTCATCTTCCGACACCAGCGCCTCGTGCAGCTTCTCTCCCGGACGAATCCCTATAAACTCCACTTCGCACCCGGGAGCAATGGTCTCCGCCAGATCCACCAGCTTCATACTCGGAATCTTCGGCACAAAAATTTCTCCGCCGTGCATCACCTCAATACTATTCACCACAAACCGCACACCCTGCTCCAGCGTCATCCAAAATCGCGTCATACGCTTATCGGTAATCGTGATCTTCCCGCGCTTGCGCTGTTCAACAAACACAGGAATCACGCTCCCTCGACTTCCCACCACGTTCCCATACCGCGCACAACTAAATCGAGTCTCCCGCGCGCCAGCGTAGGCATTCGCCTGCACAAACATCTTCTCCGCGCAAAGCTTCGTAGCCCCGTACAAATTCACCGGACTCACAGCCTTGTCCGTACTCAGCGCAACCACCCGCCTCACTCCGCAATCAATGGCCGCATCAATCACATTGCGCCCACCCATGATGTTAGTCTGTATCGCCTCAAACGGATTATATTCGCATGCTGGAACCTGCTTGAGGGCTGCGGCGTGCACTACGACACTGACGCCGTCGAAGGCGCGCACCAGGCGTTGGGGGTCGCGGACATCGCCGATGAAGTAGCGCAGGCTGGGGTGGTCGAAGCCTTCGGAACGCATGTCGTGCTGTTTGAGTTCGTCTCGGCTGAAGATGACCAAGCGCTTCGGCTTGTACTCCCGCAGCATGATGTTTACGAATTTACGGCCGAAAGAGCCTGTACCGCCCGTTACCAGGACTGTTTGTTCTGACCAGTTCATTCTTTTCCCAAGTCTTTTCCCTAAAAAATGCGCTTTTCTTGCCCCTCATTGTATCGCAATTTGAAATCGCGACTAGTTCAGCCGACCCCTCTCAGCCCAGCCGCCCTCAGTAATCCCCCAAACTGCCTCAAGATCGTCTCATTTCCCAAAATGGGAAATTCTTGTCAAGCCCCCCCAACATCCCTTTTCCCCCTAACCTACTGATTCCATTACTGAAATAGTTGGCAAAATAATGGCGGTTTACCCCTCCAAACTTGGTATCCTGAAGATAGAGACAAAATTCTAAGGCGCAGCCCTAATCGGGGCCTGCGCCTTTTTCTTTGGAGCGTCATGCCTAAAACTACTACGCTACCCTGTAGTTCTGCCCGTCGTCAGCCCAAGCGTTGCGGAGAACTCGCCGAACTGGCCTTCCTCCACAAAGCTTCCAATCAGGGTCTCAAGCTCTCCAAACCCTACGGCGACAGCGACCGCTACGATTTCATCGCCGATACCGGACTGCGTCTACTCAAGGTCCAGGTCAAATCCACCAGCTATGAAAAAGCTCCCCAAGTCTACAGCGCCTGCGTCGGGCGCCATCTCACCGGAAAACTGGTTCCCTACCTGCCCGGACAAGTCGACTTCATCGTCGTCTACCTCGTCCCCGAAGACAGCTGGTACATCCTGCCCATGCATGTTGTGGATGGCAAAGTCATGCTCTGGCTGCACTCCCGCAACCATCCCAAGCCCGGAGTCTACGGAAAATACCTCGACGCCTGGCCTCTGTTGATCGGCGCAACACCGGACCCGCAAACCGCGCCGGACATTCCACATTCGCAACCCTGACCATGCAGGGCAAACATTCCTGCAGTATCCCTGACCGGGGCCACCTGCCGTTCCAGAACACGATACGAGTTTGCTCTTTAAAAACTCGCCAGAAGTTTGTCATCCCCAACAGCCCTATCGTGAGGAATCTGCTCCTGCCCCTGGCGCGACGACAACCATGTAGGGCGAGCATTCCTGCTCGCCGCTCTTAACTCAATATCAAAACAACCCGGTGCCCCAGGTTCGCGTGCGTTCTTTGCACGATAACCTGGGAGGAAAAACCCTTCCGACCACCGAAACTTTGTCCTCCCGAACAGGCGGGTGGCCCAGCCTTTGACCTCTCTTCCCATACCGGAACATCGGGTGCCCCATCCTCGCGTTTTTTGCGAGGGTGGGAGTCATCACACTTAAGATCATACCGTTCTTCGTCGCGCTCGAAACGATACGTGTTCTATTGTGATAACAGTTCGAATTCCCACCCCTCGCAAAAACGCGAGGATGGGACACCCTCTGTCTTGGTTGTGTCCGAGAGATCAACGGCGTAAGGCTGGGCCACCCGGCCTGAGCCACAAGCGAAGAACTCAGCACTATCCGAAACGAGCATCAACAGGTCAAGGGACTTCCTCCTGTCCGAATAGCACGACCGAGCTAGTTGGTCTGTTCCAAGAGCAAGATAGAGTGTTATTAGAGGACATAGAGGGACATCATGAAGATGAACAAAAAGCCGTTGCCCATCGCGACGATTTGCAACTGGGAAAATCGCATTGACGCGCAGCCAGACTACCAACGCCCTCCGGCTTGGGGCCGCCAGCAGAAGCAGCTCTTAATTGACTCCATCCTTCGGGAGTTCGACATACCGAAGATGTACTGGCGAGAAGTCAATCGTGACAAGATCAAATACGAGGTAATCGACGGGCAGCAGCGACTTCGCACAATATGGGAGTACCGGGCTGGCGCTTTTGGCA
The DNA here is from genome assembly GCA_025352065.1 of Acidobacteriaceae bacterium. Taxonomy (GTDB): domain Bacteria; phylum Acidobacteriota; class Terriglobia; order Terriglobales; family Acidobacteriaceae; genus JANXUC01. Next base: position 88,238 of record JANXUC010000021.1, read on the forward strand.
TGGCCAAGGATAGCGATCCCGTAAAAGGCTTCAGCGTTGCAAATATGAAATACTCCGATCTGCCTTTGGACCTCACCTCGGATTTTGACTCTTACGCGGTCGATGTCGTGATTGTGGATGAAGCGGCTCAGAACGACAACGAGGACGAAGTCAGGGATATGTTTCTGCGATTGCAAAATGGCACGACGCTCAAGGCCCAGGAAAAGCGCAACGCCATGCCTGGCGAAATGCGAAATTTCGTCAAAGAACTAAGCGGCCACCAATTTCTCGATAACTGTAAGTTTTCGAACAAACGGTACACGTTCGATCACATTGCGGCCCAAACCATCTGTATCGAACTTAAAGACGGCGCAGGGAATATTAAAGATAGCGATCTAAGGAAAATGTATGAGGAGAATCGTACTTTCGACCCAAGCGGCTTGAAGGCAAAAAAGTGCGGCGTGTATATGATTTCTTGCTCAAGGCGTTCCCTGAAAAGACGCCCGAACTCGAGCGCTACAGCGTAATCACCCTCTATTGCCTTGCTTCACTCCTGCTTGACGGATACGCGATGGAGGGCGTGGATGAAAAATTGAGAAATTGGTTTATAAGTTTTGAGACTGAGCGGCGCGCTCAAGAAGGTCTACCCGATGAGCATAAGGACGATCAACTACGCGAATACCGCCGCCTCATCAGCCAGTCAACTGATGCCGAAGAGAGCGTTCGCGCTCGCCTCGAAATGATGGAGCGGCGATTCTTCATCGCCTACCCAGACATAGAACCTCGTGATGGACAGCGCGCATTCAGTCACGAACAACGCTTGGCGATATTTCGCCGCGACGAGGGCCTCTGCCAGCTTCGCCTGAAGTGCGACGGAAACCGGGTGTCGTGGGATCACTGGCACGCGGACCACAAGGTGGCACATGTGAAGGGTGGCAAAACGACCGTTGCTAACGGTCAGGTCGCGTGCCCGCCCTGTAATCTCGCCAAAAGCGGTCACACAATCGATGGATCTTAATCGAATATCGTCAGTGCTAGATCAGTGCTGGATTAAGAGGCCAGCCTCAAACTCAATCACCCACCTCTTTTCAACAACTTCCACCACCCTCTCGCTGGGGGGCCAAAAGGACTCTTCCGCTATTTCTACTGGGTGCTAGAATAAAAGCCATCACCTCAAGCGAACGTGCTGGGGCGTCGTTAGGGGGTTTTTGAGCCTTGGCGGCGGCGGGGAAGCCGTTCCCCCACTTATTTGCGAGGCAACAATGGATTCGGGACCACTGATCCCCGGCAATAGCCACATTCTGAGGGAAGTTCGACCCAGCTTTTCCACCGACCCCAGCCGTCACGGCGGTATCCCCAATTTGTCCGTGACCGCGCATGAGTCCGTGCTGCGGGACTACCTGCGCGTACTCGAAAAACGGAAATGGGTGGTGCTTTCCTGTCTGCTCATCATCCCCGCTCTGGTAGGGATTGCCAGCCTGCGCATGACGAAAATGTACGACGCCATGGGACGCATTGCCATCAATAAGGTGGATAACGCGGCCATTAGTTTCAAAGACAACAGTGGGCCCGTTCAAGGCGACTATTTCGATCTGACTGATGCGGACACCGAAGTTCGCATTCTGGAAAGCGATTCCATTGCGCTGGAAGTAATCCGCCAATTGAATTTGGATAAGCGTCCGGACTTCGGCGGCTTGCCCGTCACGGCAACCAACCACGGTGTCATTACTACGGACCCGCTTTCAGCCGATTCATCGCGCGTCACCAGTATGCTTTCGCAGTTTCGCTCCGGCCTTCACGTCGTCGTGGTTCCCGGTACGCGTGTGATTGAAATCCACTACACCAGCCCGGATAGGGTGCTGGCTGCGCAAATCGTGAACACCCTGGCTAACACTTACAAAGAAGAGAACTACAAGACGAAGTTTGAATCGACTATGCAGGCTTCGGACTGGCTCTCTAAGCAACTCGTGGATTTGCAGATTAAGGTCGAGACATCTCAGGAAAAACTGGTGCAGTTTCAGAAAGAGCACGAGATTCTCGGCACCGACGAGAAATCGAACATCATCACCAGCAAACTGGACGAATTGAATCGCGAACTGACGAGTGCGGAAGGCGATCGCATGCAAAAGCAAGCGGTTTATGAGCAGGTCAAGTCCGGTGACCCCTTGGCAGCGGCGGCAGCCATTGCCCCCGGCGGCAGCGGCGCCATGTCGAATACCGTTTCGTTGATGGAACGCCTGCGTGGAACGCAATCGGACTTGCGGGTTAAGGTGGCGGAATTGTCCACCCAATTTGGCCCGTCCTATCCCAAAGTGGCCGAACTGAATAATCAGATCAAGCAGGTTGATACCGAGTTGCAAACCGAAACTGCAAAAGTAATGGACGGCATTCGCGACCAGTATCTGGCCGCCTTGCAACGCGAAAAGCTCCTGCAATCCGATTTCGACAAGCAAAAACAGGAAGCCAATAAGCTCAACGAAAGCGCTATCCAATACTCGATGCTCAAGCGCGACGTGGATTCCAGCCGGGAAATCTACGATGGTTTACAAGCCAAGATGAAGGAGGCTGGGATCAGCGCTGGCCTGCGTTCGAACAACTTCCGCATTTTGGATACGGCGCGGGTTCCGACCTCTCCTTCCGAGCCGAATATCCCTCGCAATATGGCGTTTGCCTTTGCCCTGGCGCTGACTTCGGGAATCGGTCTGGCCTTCCTTTTAGAAAGCCTGGACAATACTGTTCGCACCACGGAACAGGCTCAACAAATTTCCGGCCTCCCCTCCCTGGGTCTCATTCCCATGGGCACGCGCCTCGACGACGGCAAAGGCTCACGGCGGCTCGCGCTGACGTCCTCCAAGGAAGCGGTGGAGCTGATTACGACAGCGCGCCCCCAATCGCAAATGGCGGAGTCCTATCGTGCACTCCGCACTTCCCTGCTCCTTTCGTCGCTCGGTGCCCCGCCAAAAATTATTCTGGTGACCAGCGCTCTGCCGCAGGAAGGCAAGACCACGACCAGCATCAACACGGCTGTCGTACTGGCGCAGAAAGGCGTTCGCGTTCTGTTGATTGATGCCGACATGCGCCGTCCCAGCGTGCACAAGACTCTCGGCATGTCTCCCGGCAGCGGACTCAGCAATGTCCTCACCGGTACAGCGACCGTGCAGACGGCGATCACGCGGTCACCGCAATTGGCCAATCTGTTTGTTCTACCATCCGGAACGCCGCCACCGAATCCGGCGGAACTGCTGGCTTCCTCGAATATGCGCACGATGCTGACCCAACTGCGCGAGCAATACGATCACATCGTCATTGATACCCCGCCCACCCTCTCCGTCACGGACGCCGTCGCTCTCTCCACCCGCGTCGATGCGGTTGTGCTGGTAATCCGCTCCGGCCAGACCACAAAAACCGCGCTGCGCCGCGCGCGTGACCTGCTGATGCAGGTCAACGCCCGCGTCTGCGGAGTCCTACTGAACGCAGTCGATCTAGCCTCCCCAGACTATTATTATTATTACGAATACCAGGAGAAGTATGGGGGGCATTACTACCGCGGGGAGAAGACTGCGGAGGAAGAGGCGGAGCCGGCCTCTAGCTCGGGATCGCTCTGAAACCGCCCACGATGGCGTCCGGGAAATTTAAGCTACTGCCAATCTTGGGTATTGGGCTGGCGGCTGCGCTGCTGGTATTTTCGGCGCTTGATTTTCTGGGGAGCTATTTCTCCGGGCGTCCGGATTTAGCCAGCCTGCGTCGAGCCACGCGTTTTTCGCCCGGTAACGCCAGTTATCACAGTCAGTTGGGGCGGTATCTTCAAATCACCAACGGAGATTTGCGAGAATCGTTGAGCGAATATCAGACGGCGGCGCGGTTGAATCCGAACGATTCCGGGGCGTGGTTTGACATTGTGGGGATTCAGCAGATTCTGGGAAATTCGCGAGAGCAGTCGCGGGCGCTAGAAGAAGCTGTGCGGGCCGCGCCGAAGAAGCCGGATGTGGCATGGGAGTCGGGCAACTTCTTCCTGCTGCGCGGTGATCGCGACAAAGCGATGAGCGCTTTCAGAATTGTTCTGGAAAACGACCCACGATCCGCGCCTGCGGCCCTAGACTTGCTTTGGCGAGTGCAGCCGGACGCAGGAACTCTTTTGGAACGCGCTGTTCCGCCGATTGCGAGTGCCTATAGTTCTTTCCTGGTGATGTTGATATCGAAGCAGGAGACGGATGCGGCGAGCAAGGTCTGGTCGGCGTTGCTGCAGCTACAGCAACCGATCGCGCCAGGGGTCGGGCTCGCCTACGTAAACTATCTGCTGGGCAAGCTGCAGCCGGAAGCGGCGCGGCAAGCATGGCTGCAGATGGCTCCGCTGTGCGGTTTAACGGCGTATCTCCCCGGTCAGAATTTGATCGTAAATCCGCGTTTTGAACTCGACGTGTTGAACGCAGGGTTCGACTGGCATTACGACAAGTTGCATGACGTGAAGATTAACCTGGACGCGAATGCGGCTCCGCGTGGAAATCAGTCTTTACTGGTCACGTTCGAAGGGCCGGGAATCTCGGAAACGGGATTGGCACAGGCGGTCTCTCTAGCACCGAATAGTCAGTATCAATTCAGCGTACACTTCAAAAGCGACCAGTTTGAAGGGGCAGGCGGGCCGGTTTTTGTTTTGCGCGACGCATTGACGGGGAAAGAGTATTTCACGACTGAAGCGTTAAGAAACCCCGGCAGTTGGCGAGAAGTTACGGCCCACTTCCAGACTGGGGCCGGCGCCCAATTGGCGCTTTTGCGGCTGAGCCGGATTCCGGCTGGGAATGCTATCCGCGGGCACCTTTGGCTGGATGAAGTACAGCTTGTCCGATTAAGTTTCCAGGGGTTGGAGGAGGAGCATTTGTTGTGGCGATAAGCGGTATTTCGCAGCATTGACGAACCAGCATATCCAAGAGAAATAGCGGATTCTTCACGATCAGGCCGTTCGGGATGACAAAGTATAGAGTTGTTCTGGAATACGTGTAAGAATCATGGCGAACCCTGCACAAGTACTACCGGAACTGGAGAGACTGGAGTTCAGTCCTCGCGTGCTGTCGCGAACGGATTCCATGTCGCTGTATGGCTCGGTAGCGGTGCTGCTGTTGGCGCCGCTGGCTTTCGGGGCGGTTGAACCCTGGTCGATTCTCATTTTGGAAGCTGCCTCCGCAGGCTTGCTCATGGTTTGGCTGAGTGGCAGGCTGCGCGCAGAAGCGATACCGGCGCGCCAGAATGCTCTATTCGGCCCGATGCTCGCCTTCGCTGCCCTGGTGGCTCTGCAGCTTGCAGGGGGATTCTCTTCGTATCGCTACGTGACTTGGACTTCGGCGCTTCTGTTTTCGAGTTACGCTGTGCTGTGCTTTCTGCTCTGCCAGACTCTGCGGCGTTCTCAAGACCTGACGCGTCTAGGTATTGTGGTCTCGGGCTACGGATTTGCAATGGCTGTGTTTGCCCTCCTGCAGGACCTGACGATGGATGCGAGGAGCGGAAAGATTTATTGGCTTCGGGTGCCTCGCTCTGGAGGTTGGATCTACGGTCCTTATGTGAATCACAATCACTACGCGGGATTGATGGAGATGCTGTTTCCGATTCCTTTAGCGATGTGCCTGAGCCGGAGGGTGGAGCGTGGGCCTAAGATTGCACTCGCGGTGGCTGCCTTCATGATGGCAAGCACGATTGTGCTTTCGGGATCGCGCGGTGGAATTTTGGCGCTAGTGGCGCAGATTGCGGTTGCCATTGCGTTCCTAACCTTTAATCGTAAGAGTCCGAAAGTAGCTTTAGTTTTGGGAGGGATTCTTGCGTTGACCGCGGTCTGGACTTTTTGGGTTGGTGGGAGCGGGCTGGCCGACCGCCTGGCGACTTTCCACACCGAGGCGCACACGGAACTTTCCAGCGGGCTGCGGCTGACAGTGGCGCATGACTGTTGGAACATGATCAAGGAGCGCCCTATTCTAGGATGGGGGCTGGGGGCATTTCCAACCGCATATCCGCCGTTCCAAAGCTTTTTTTCCAATAGCTTTGTGAACGAGGCGCACAACGACTACGCTCAACTGCTGGTAGAGATGGGAAGCCTGGGATTTCTGGTTCTGCTTTGGTTTCTCTTTTTGTTATTCCGTGCGGCTTGGAATAAGCTCCGCAGTGGCAAGCTCGGAATTAATGGAAGCGTTGGGCTGGCTGGGATTCTTGGGTGTATAGGAATACTGGTACATAGCTTTTTCGATTTCAACCTACAGATTCCATCCAACGCGGCGTGGTTTTATGTTTTAGCGATTCTGGTGGCGGCGCCGTCTGTGAGCGAGCCGCGTTTTCGTGGTAGCATCCGAGACGTTCGTCTCTAATTGGTACTCCTTTCCGTTTGGCTTCTATTTTTGAAACGTAGCGTACCGTATCGGGAAGGTTTTGCGCCTGCAAAGTGCCTGCGGGCGGGCACATAGCGGCGCCAAAGCGGCACAATATGAGCTGAATCGCTGGGTTTAGAGGTTGCTGTACACGAAAGTAGTTCGGCAGGAGCGCGTGGCACACAAGTTGCAACGAGGAGGCTGTTCTGCGGGACCTACTATGTTTGTAACCTGTCGCAATCGCTAATTGGGCGGCATTGCATGGAAGAGAAAACATGTTCGTAAAATGCGCCAACGACAACTGCTCCCAACCGTTCCAGTCTGGGCTGGCGACGATGGTATTTCGAGTGGAAACGCACGCGGTTTCCGGATCTGGTTCGCGCAATTGTGCTGTGGGAAAGGGGAAGCCAGAGGTGGAATACCATTGGCTGTGCCCGGAGTGTCTCCACATTATTCTGATTTCGTGGTTTGATCACCAAAGCGCAGGTAGCCCCGCAGGCTTGCCATCCGCGACGAAGACGGTGCATCTGATTTTGCTGGATCAGGTGGGGTCAGAAGGTCCGGACAATTGGGAGGAGAAGGAATCTCACAATGTGTTGTCAGCGAGAGCTCCGTAGGGGACTCGATCCAATATTTATCAATGGAGAGCCGTTGGGAGCTATTGCCCATGAATGCGGGACAGGAGCTTGTTCCACGCGATGGCGGGCTTTTCCACAAGCCTTTCAGGAAGAGCGGTGAGCAGGAATGCTCGCCCTACACGAGCGCCATCACCGCGAGACAGGGGTCCAGAGCTTGTTGAAAAGAATCCTCTGCGCGCGATTCAGCGCTTGTTCCAGAAGTTCAACCTGCTAAACCTTGGGGAAACAGCAGATTCCTCGCGAGAAAACGGTTCAGAATGACAAATTTTAAAGTTTTTCGACAACTTGCCAGACTGGCAGCTCGCGCGCCATCGGCATTTCTGGAGCTGCGGCGTGGGACTGCGCATGTTCTTGCATTGGGACAATCGTAAACTGCCGTGCAAAGATGTCCAGCACTTCTGTGGCGACCGAGAGCTTGGGTGCGGCTGGACTTTGCATGGCTGGGAAAAAGCCCAACTCCGGACAATCTTCCGCGCCGAGGAAATCGAGCGGGTGCAAGAGAAGCGACGGCTGCGTGCCTGTCCAGCGGCACATAGCCAAGGCCAGTTTCCAATACAGGATCGCGAGTCCGCGTGAGAAAGTTGCGAGATAGAGTACGTAGCTGAGGTGAATGGGCACGCGGAAAACCGGCATGGTAGTGACGGGAATTTCCGTGAGTGGGCCGGTCTTAGTCTGCCAGCGATAGGGATCGAGTGGACGGAAACCTTCTTTGGCGGAACCAAAGAGAGCTTTGCGCTGGGTAGACTGCTCGGAACTCAGGCTGCTTTTGGCGAAATAGTAAGCGCGGGCTAACGGCCCGAGGAACGTGGGGAAGGTGGATGCATCGTATTCGTAACCGCGGGCTGCGAGCAGGTTGAGAAGCTGAGGAGAGAAACTGAAGCCGGGCCCGCGGAAACCGATCGTTTTTCTTCCGGTGGCTTGGGCGATGCTGTCTTCGGCGTTTCGCATTTCCTCTTCAAGTTCTTGTGGCGTGTAGAGGTGCAGCCAAGGCTCGTGCTTGTAGGAATGGTTGCCGATTTCGTGGCCGGCGTCGGCGATGGACTTCAGGGCCGGGCGATTGCGTTCCTGGGCGGCGTCGAGACCGACGATGAAAAAAGTAATTTTGAGATGGCGCTGGCGCAGGATTTCAAGGACCCGCGGGACGACGATATCGAGATACGACGGCAGGGCCTCCCAACCTGCATCGCCGTGAGTCTTCATGTACGACCACTTGTTATCAAGGTCGAGGGAGAGGCTGGCGAGAGGCTTTGAGCCGTTGGAGGTATTAGACACCGGCATGTTGGGCTTGTTCCTCCCGCAGCGAGGATTTTGCGAGCAATTCCGGAATAGCGCGTTCCGCTAGTTGTACGGTTTCGTTCACGTTGAGAGTGCCGTTGACGATGTGTGCGGAATTCAGAACGTGCAGGCCCTTCACCGACATGGAAATGGGAGGCAGGTTTTTCGAGTAGTTGAGAGTGGGAATCACAAATACCTTTCGCACGCGGCTTACCTTGAAGGTTAGCAGATCGTCGCCGGTGAGGGTGGGATGCATCTTCTTGAGAGCCGTGAAGAAGCTGGCTTGAATTTCGGCGTCGGTGGCTTCGAAGAGCGGATCGTCGATGGCTACGTACTTGGGGAGATAGACGAGCGTGCGTCCGCCGAATTCTTTTGGATTGACGAGGGCGGTCATCTCGATGACGGCGGTGAAGGGGACCCAGGTATCGGTGATGTTGGTGACGTAGTAGGGGGAGAGCGAGCGCTTGAGGAGGAGCGAGGCGCAGACGATGCCTTGGTATTCGACGCCGCGCAGGAGGCGTGTTTCTTCTGGACTGAGTTCGGAACAGAGGTCGGCAGCGGTGGCGGCGGGTCCGGTGAAAACGATTTGATCGTGCGTGGATTCTGTGCCATCGACGAACTTTACGGTGACTCCCGCGGTAGTTGAGTTTCCCGTCGCTGCATGGATTGCGGCGGCGCGGCATCCGAGTTGGATGGTGACTCCGGCTCGCTGCAAGACTTCCTGCATTCGACTGAAGATGCGGCCATAGCCTCCGGGGACGTAGCCGAACATTTCTTTTTTCATTCCGGAACGGCGGGCGGCGTACATTCTGGTGATGATGGCCCAGATAAAGGCGGCGGAAGCTTTGGTGTAATTGGCGCCGAGTTTCGCGCGGAGGAGTGGGAGCCAGATTTTTTCGGTGGTATTTTTTCCGGACCACTTGCGGAGCCAGTCGACTACGGAAATTTGTTCGAGAGCTTGCCAGTCCTGGATGCGGGAGGCGTGGACGATGGTGGCGCCGAGGCGGAATTTGTCGATGAGGCCGATAGGTGGGAATTTCAGGAACTCCATGCTGTTGGACATGGAAACCATTTTTCCGCCGGTGAAGAATCCGGTTTTAGTTTCGACCCACTTGATTTCTTGTTCCAAAGTGAGTTCGCTAAGGAGGGAGCGAAGATGGGAGTCAGAGAGGAGTGTGACGTGGTAGTGGCGGTCCCAGAGAATATCTCCGAGTTGCCAGGCGCTGGCAAGGCCGCCGAGTTCGGGAGCGGATTCGTAGAGCGTGACTTTCTGGCCTTGCTGGGCGAGACGGAGCGCCAGGGTCATGCCTAGTATGCCGCCGCCGACGATTCCCCAGGATTGTGGTTGAGGCATGATGATCAGTTGCGAGTAGTCCAGTTGCCTGTTTCACTTTCGAGCTAGTTAGCTTGGCGGGTTGAGTTCTGTGACTACGCCTTGGGTTACTGAGTAGGTTAAGCCGCATTTGCAGTTTAGCTTCTGCGCTGCGATTGAGGTTACGTCGACGGATTTTGCGATGGGTTCGCCACAGCGGCAGACGTAGCCGATGGTTCTGGCGGGGGCTCCGATGACCAGGTGGAAGTCCGGGATGCTTTTTGTTACTAGCGAGCCCATGCCGATCATAGCGAAGCGTCCGATGGTGAGGTCGTTGCCGATGGTACATTGGGCGCCGATGGTGGCGCCCTCGCGGACTACGGTTGTGAGCGTGTGTTCGTCGGGATCGGAGGAGCGGAGGTGTTTCACATCTGGAGTAGTGGCGCGCGGAAAGCGGTCGTTGGTGAAGGTGGTGCCGGCGCTGATCATGACGCCGTCTTCAATGGTGACGGCGGCGCAGATGTAAACCATCGCGTTGATTTTTACGCGGTGGCCGATTCTGACGTCGTAGGCTATGTAGGATTTTTCGCCGATGATGCATTGCTCGCCGATTTGGGCGCCGTGGCGAATATGGACGCTGTCCCAGACGGAGCTGCCGGGGCCGATGGTTACGTCGTCTTCAATGATGGCGGTGGGGTGGAGGCGGACGTTGGGGAATTTTTCGGACAAGTTCAGATCTCCTAAGTGCTCAACATGCTGGTGGCACCCTTCGACTACGCTCAGGGCAGGCTCCTGAAGCCGTGCCATGCTACGAACATGCCTTACAAAGCAGATTCCTCACAATAGACCCGTTCGGAATGACAAGTGTTGGGGATTTCATCCGGGGCCGCCAGCTCCGCTGTGCGGGGCGAGCACGAATGCTCGCCCTACACGTGCGCGATGCGGCTAACCCTCAGCGGAGCAAGCTCCGCTCCCACACGATCACACTAGATCACTAGCTTTGGGACTTCAGGGCGTGCTGCGTCACGCCCCATCGCCAAAGGGATTGGGAACCACCTGGCATCGCGGAGCGATGCGTATCCCGCTTCCACTACCTGGACTGATGCTAGCGCGTCTTCCAAGGTGACGACCAGTGATTCGGTGCCGCGTAAGGCGCGAGCAAAGTTTTCCAGCTGGCTGCTGAAGGCTTGGACTTTGTTGTAGCCGTTGCCGAAAACTTTCCATTCTTTGGAGCCAGCCATTAAGAATTTGGATTCCTTCCAGCCTACCGAGATGGTGCCTTGCGAGCCGTAGATGCGCAAGTAGCTTTCGAGTTCTTTGTTGATGGACCAGGAAAGATCTACCGTGCCCAGGATTCCGCTGGTGCTGCGAACGAAGATGTGGACTGTCTCGTCCACTGGAAGGTTCTGGCTGCGTTTGCCTTCGACGACGTGAATTTCGCTCAGTGGTCCGAGGAAATAACGCATTACATCGACGGAGTGGGTTCCGTTGTCGATAAGAACGCCGCCGCCGCTGATCTCGGGGTCGGAGTTCCAGCGTTTGGTCATGTCCACATGCGAAGTAAAGAAGTTTTCGATCAATACTACGTCGCCGATTGCGCCGGAGTTGACCAGTTGACGGGCTTTGACGACGTCATCGACGTAGCGGAATTTCGACGCCATGGTCATCACGACGCCCGCGCTGCAGGCTGCGAGAATCATTTCGCGAGCGCTGGCGACGTCTTTGCAGAGAGGCTTTTCGCAGAGAATGGCCACTCTTCGCTCGATGAAGTCGCGGCAGACCTCGGGGTGCGTGTTGGGCGGCGTGCAAACGAGCACGGCATCCAGCTTTTCGGCGTTGGCCATGTCGAGGTGGGAAGAGTAGGCGTTTCCGCCGACCTTGGTAGCCATGGCTTGCGCAGCTTCCAGACGCGTATCGGAAATGGCGACGAGTTTTACTTCGGAGCAATTTTTGAACGCCTGCAAGTACGACTGTGCAATGGCGCCCGCTCCAACTAATCCAAATCGAATTGGCCCTTTGGTCATTTGTGTTGTCATTATCGGAGCGCCTCCACGCACTCACGAATCGAATCGGAAATGTAGTTGATGTGTTCGTCTGTGTAAAGTTCGTTCCACGGCAGTACTAAAACATCTTCGAGCGCTTTGAATGTCATGGGGAATTTCGCTTTGTCGTAGTCGACAGCTTCCGGGCGCGCGAGGTTGAAAGGATATCCGCTGGTGCCGAAGGTACGACGTTTCTGGAACACTTCGCACATGAACGACGGCTTCTGGATGTAACGCGGCGCGGAAGCGATGCCGCGTTCCTTCAATTTGCCAGCCAGTCCGATGGCACCATCTTTAATAACGTTGCCATCGACGGTGAGGCAATACTTCCAGTAGGTATGGACCGCACCCGGCTCTACGCGCGGAGTCTGGATGCCCTTGATGCCAGCCAGCATCTTGTCGAGTTTGTTGGCGGCCTTGATGCGGCGTTCTGCAACTGAATCAAGCTTGGCAAGCTGAGCGAGAGCGACGGCGCTTTGAATTTCGCTCATACGGTAGTTCAGCGCGGCGAAATAGTGATCCGGCTTGGGATCGCCGTAACCCCAGGCTTTGTTGATGAGCAGGAAGCAGCGGCGACCGAGGGCGTCGTCGTTGGTGCAGACGAGGCCGCCTTCGCCGGTTGTCATGTGCTTGCCTTGCTGGGTGCTGAAGCAGCTGATGGTGCCAAAGGTTCCGACAAACTGGCCATTTTCTTTCGCCATGAAGGCTTGTGCGCAGTCTTCAATGACCGGAAGGTTGTGTTTGTTGGCTAGCTCCATGATGGGACCCATGATGCAGGGGTTGCCGAAGAGGTGGGTAACCATGATGGCCTTGGTCTTGGGGCTGATCTTGGCGGCGATGGTTTCGGCCGTGACGTTCAAAGTGACAGGATCGACTTCGGCAAAAACGGGAATCGCGCCCTGATAGAGCATGGGAGTAAGGGCGCCCATGTCGGTGATGGAGGTGGTGACGATTTCATCGCCCGGGTTGGGATCGATGGCTGCGATGGCGATATGAAGAGCCGCCGTGCCGGACGTGCAGGCATAGGCGTGCTTGATGCCGATTTTCTTGGCGAAGAGTTCTTCGAGGCGCTTGGTAAAAGTGCCTTTGGTGCTGGTCAGAGTGCCGGTGGCGATGACTTGCTTGAGCAATTCGATTTCTTCCTGGCCGAGGTCGCGGCCGGTGTGATCCTGATCGTTGGGTAATGCCATGATTGGTCGTGCTACCAGAGTGCTATTCATGATGGACTCCTATATGAGATTTCGAAACAGCGGTTTCTGATGATGATTGGGACAAAGAAAAAGTTGTATTTTCAGAACGAGTTGAGTTGGGAGTGGAAACATCAGGAAGGAACTTCCCTCCCTGATCGAGCAGACGCCGCATTTGGCGCATCCGCCAGAGATTCTTGAGATGGCCGACGATGTTGCGGGCGACCTTCATTTTCGACTGTCCCAGGATTCGGACGTAGAGCGTAGTGGGAAATTCGCGAATGCCGTGGCCGCGCAGGTCGAGTAGCGCCAGGGTTTCAGAGACACCGAGGAATCCGGATTCTTGGAGTTCCAAATCCGCTACAGCGCTGCGTCGGTAGACGCGGAAACAGCTGGTGTAGGTATGCAGCTTGTGGCGTAGCACTTTGCTGTAGAGCCAAGAAGCGCCTTTGGAGAGGACCAGACGCCATTCGGGCACGTTCATGACACGGCCGCCTTGTGGATGGTAAGGCGAGGCTGTGACCAAATCGACGCCGTCGGTCAGGAGCGGGATCATGTGGGCCAGTTCATGCGGATCATAAGTACAATCGCAATCCATGGAACAGACGATTTCAGTGCTGGCGTGACGAATGCCGGTAAGGATGGCGGCAGCCACACCGCAGTTGGTTTCGTGGCGCACGACGCGGCAGTGGGGACGTTTTCCAAAAAGACGATTCAGCAAATCGAATGTACCGTCGGTACTGGCGTCGTCGACAAAAACAAAATTCGTTTCGTAATCCTGCGACAGTAGTTTAGTTACACTTTCCAGAGTGTTCGCCAGATATGGCAGCGCCGGACGCTCGTTGAAGCAGGGGACAACAATGGTGACAGGCACCTTGGCTTTGGCAGGGGAGGTCGCTACGGTAGCGGCGATCTCAGCCACTCGCACGGGTCGCGGAGCAGGCGTCATGGCGGGGGTGAGATCGAGTCCCATGTAGTCGGCGACGCTGCCGAATTTGTATTTGGTGAAGTAGTCGGCCAGGACCCAGTTCATCTTCTGGAGGTTGCGATATTGCCGCGTGCGGGCGAGCCAGGATGCGGCACTGATTCTGGGCTGATCGGGATCCAGTTCCCAGGCGTGGAAGTACATCATGAAGGGCAGGTCGAAAGTCTTTTTCCAGTGCGCTACTGCGTGTTTCAGAAGCGTGTGCGGAATCTGCCGAAAATAGTTTCCGCCGGAGATGGGCAGCAAATATCCAAAGCAGTTGACGGTGGCGTGGGGAAACTCGAGAATCGTGCGGCCATCTTTTTCGTGCTCATGAATAAAGACGCCGCGGGCGGTGCGGTCGTAGGAAAACGGCACCACGCTGGAATCGTAAGCGTAGCCTTCTTCGGCCAGCACATCGAGAACCCAGAGATCCTGAGCGGAACGCAGGCCCTGCGGAATGCGGAAACCGACGACGCGGCGTCCACTGGCAATTTCGAGCAGGTCGCGGGAGCGGCGCGCGTCATCGCGAAATTCTTCGCGCGTCATCTGGCGAACGTCGCGGTGGGCGTAGCCGTAGTTTGCGATTTCGTGTCCTTGACGAGCGATTTCCGCGACCAGCTCAGGATTCTTTTCCGCAATCCAGCCCAGCACAAAGAAAGTAGCTTTGACGTCGTGCTGCCGCAGCAGGGCCAGGGCCTTTAATGTGTTGGCCTCGAAGCGAGCCTCAAAGCGGTTCCACTGATGCGGGCTAATGAGGCCGCGCATGGCGCCGACATGGAAATAGTCTTCCAGGACGACGGTCATGAGATCGCGTCGTTCTTTTTGTGGAATTTTGCTCTGCGCGGCTAGGGGATATGGCGTCATCGGGTCGCCTTCGCGGCATTGATCGCCACGCCACTGAGGTGGGCATGGAGAAGCTCGGCAATTTTTTCGCCGGCCGTGCCATCGCCGAACGGATTTTCGACGGTTCGGACGCGGCTTGCCCATTCAGAATCGTTGAGGGCGGCATTCATTAATCTTTCCAGGCGTCCGGGCTCATCTCCGACCAGGATGGCGACTCCGCATTCTACAGCTTCAGGACGTTCTGTGTTATTGCGCAGGACCAGAAGGGGCTTACGTAGAGTGGGAGCCTCTTCTTGTATTCCGCCGGAATCGGAGACCAGCAACCAAGCGTGCTGCAGAAGATGAATGAAGTCGGGATAGTTCAGCGGCTCTACCAGGTGGATGCGCTCCTGGCCACCGAGTTCGGCTTCGGCTGCCGCGCGGACGTTCGGATTTGGATGAACTGCGAATACGGCGGCCACATCTTCATGGGCGTTGACGAAGTCGCGAATGGTGCGCAGGTGTTGCCGCATCACGTCGCCAAAGCTTTCTCGACGATGAGTGGTGAGGACGATGAGTTTTTTGCCAGCCGCGAGTTTGAGCAGCTCTTCCGCGCGCGCGGTGGGAGTGGCATGCTGCAGAATGAACTGGAGCGAATCGACGACGGGATTGCCGGTGACAAAAATGTTTTCGTCGGAGATACCTTCCTTGAGCAGGGCAGCACGATTCCCTTCCGTTGCTGCGAAATGATGGGTTGCAACTTTAGAGACGAGGCGCCGATTCATTTCCTCCGGGAACGGGCTGAGCGGGTTACCGGAGCGCAATCCAGCTTCGACGTGGCCAACGGGAATGCCGTGATGGAATCCGGAGAGCGCACCGGCCAGGGCGGTGGTGGTGTCTCCCTGGACGAGGATCAGCGAGGGCTTTTCACGAGCGATGATGGGTTCGAGGCCAGCCATGACTCGCGCACAAACTTCATTGGGAGTCTGGTTGGGCTGCATGACCTGTAAGTCCTCGTCGAGATGGATGCCAAAGAAATCAAGGAATGGGTAGAGCAAGGTGGTGTGTTGGCCGGAGCTGACGGCGAGCGTACGGATGTCGGATCGAGCTTTGAGCGCGCGGAGCACGGGCGCGAGTTTGATGACCTCGGGGCGCGTGCCGAAAACACATAGGACGCACTGCTGGCCTGCAAGGCCTTGCCGTGGCGAACTGGTGCTTTCTTTAGAATCGATGGGCTGAGGGTGGCGGACCGATTCAGTCGATTGTATGGCGCTTCTGCTCATCCGTATTCTTCTGGGGGGAGGAGCTTCGCTGATCTAAGTGCAAGCCTTACGCCACAGTAGCACAGACGGGAAGTTCGTTAAAGCTGCGTAGAAACAAGCAGTTAGGGAGCTTTAACGATTGGCCAGCCAGTCTAGGTGCAAACTATTGCATAGGCTAAGGAGGTTGGGCCCTTGCGGGCCATCGTCCATACACTATGGTAACCTGCTGCGGGTTCATGGCGATATTGCACATCAGTGCCAGTCGTCTATCAGGCTAGGGATTGGCAATCGCCATCAGCAGAGCCCCGTTGAACAAACAGATGACAGAGGTACAGGCTCGGCGCTTCCGGGCGGTGAAGATTGCGGCGAGCGCCCTGCTAGCAGCAGGTATTCGAAGAGCCCCCACGAAGGATGTAGGGGGCCGCATCTGCGTCCAAGAAAGAGACTTCTGGGCGGAAACTGGTTACAATCTTGAAGAGAAAACCGAAGCAGCAAGCTCGCGAAAGTGGCGGAATTGGCAGACGCACCAGACTTAGGATCTGGCGGGTAAAACCGTGGGGGTTCAAGTCCCCCCTTTCGCACCAACAGCCTAGGGCAGAATCAGCGATGAAAAGTCTTCCTCTTCTACTACTGCTGATTTCTCTGTCAGCCTGGAGCAACAGTTGTGGCAGCGGCAGTAGTGCGGCTGGCGGCGGTGGAGGCGGCGATTGCAACTTTCAAACCGGTGGCAACTGCACCATAAGTATGAATGGTGTTACTCGCAAGTTCGTTTTGCACATTCCGGCTAACTTTCAGCCGAACAAGGGCGCGCTGGTTGTCGCTCTGCACGGGTCGCAAGGTAGCGGCGCGCAAATGGAGACCCAGTCCCAACTGAGCGTCAAGGCTGATAGCGTGGGATTTGCGGTCGCGTATCCCACGGGCCTGCCCAGTGCTCAGGGGCACACGCTTTGGTCCGTGTACTTCAATGATTTTGCTTTCGCGGGGACGCCACCTGACGATGTCGCTTTTCTCCGAGCGATGATCAACGCTATTCAAGCCAACGTACATCCGGATGCGAAGAAGATTTATGTTGCAGGTTTCTCCATCGGAGGGTATATGACCCACCGGGCGGCAGTGGAGCTGTCTGATCTGGTTGCTGCGGTGGGCGTGGTAGAAGGGGCCATTTCGGCGATCGCGCCTAGCGATTCACGGACGGTGCCGGATGCGGTTGCTCCGGTTTCAGTTTTAATCCTGCACGGCAGTGCGGATAACGCGATCAATTACTGCGGAAGTTCCATGGCTAAGTCAGTCCTGGCATCGCAAGAACAGGCGTTCAACTACTGGGCAGGGCCTAAGGCGAACAACTGCGCGACACTGAGCACACCGAATCCTCTTTGCGACTCGGCGGGCAACATAACTTCGGTGAGCGTGAAAGTTGCGACTGGATGCACGAGCAGAGCTGAGGTCCGATTCTACAAACTGGTGGGCGCGACCCACCAATGGTACAACGTAGATCTGAGCAATCCTCCCGGCACGGCAAACGCCCCTTACAACTCGAGCTTCGACTCCGCCACAGGGATTGTTACCAACGATATACTTTGGAATTTTTTCTCCAGCCACCCGAAGCCCTAGCTTCTTCCCTTGACTGCGGGGCGCTGTGGTCCAAGGGCAGTGGGAAATCGGAAACCTTCGGAAACACTGGGAGGCCTTGCTTTTCTCCCGTCCTCTGGCAGAGGATATTGTTTCATGATTGTGAACTTCGCCGAGCGGGCTCATAACCACAACTGGGAACTCGATCCAGTCATCCGCTCGCTCCTCGATACCGACTTCTACAAGCTGCTGATGCTGCAGTTCATCTGGAAGCATTATCGGACGACGCATGTCTCGTTCTCATTGTTCAATCGGTCTGCCAGTGTGCGCCTTGCCGAGTCATTCCAGACTTCTGAGCTGATCGCGCAGATGGAGCACGCGCGGAGCCGGCGCTTCCGCAAGTCTGAGCTGGTATGGCTGGCCGGCAACACGTTTTACGGGCGCCGGGGCATCTTTGAGCCTGCTTTCCTGGAGTGGCTGGAACGCGACTTCCGCCTTTCGGACTATCAACTCTCCGTGCAGGATGGACAACTCACACTCACCTTCGACGGTCTGTGGACGGAGACGACAATGTGGGAGCTTTATGCGCTCTCCATAGTCGGAGAACTGAAGACGCGAGCGGCACTGAAGGAGCTGAGCGAGTTCAATCTCGACATTCTGTACGCTCGCGCCAAGACGAAGTTGTGGAGCAAGATTTCCCGTCTACGCGGGGTTCCCGATTTGCATGTCGCGGATTTTGGCACGCGTCGACGACACAGTTTTCTGTGGCAGGAATACGTAGTGAAGGCGATGGCTGCCAACCTTGGCCCGAACTTCATCGGAACTTCGAATGCATTTCTTGCCCACAAGCATGACGTGGAGGCTATAGGTACGAATGCGCACGAAATTCCAATGGCGATGGCTGCGCTGGCTGCCGACGATACGGCTTTGAAGGCTGCGCAGTACAAGATGCTGGAACTTTGGCAGGCTACTTACGAAGGCGCGCTGCGCATCATGCTGCCGGACACGTTTGGCACTTCGCAATTTTTGCAGAATGCGCCGGACTGGGCCGCGGACTGGACGGGCCAACGCGCCGACAGCAAGAATCCGTATGTTGCTGGCGATGAATACATCGCCTGGTTGAAAGCGCGCGGACGGAACCCGCACGACAAGTTGTTCATCGCGTCGGACGCGCTGGATGTCGACGAGATACTGGGGTTGCATGCATACTTTGCAGGTGAAATGCGAAATGGGGCTACGCTGCAGGATTTCCAAAGCGCAGACGACTTCCAGGATCGCGGGAAGTGGACGCCGGCCCGCCGCATTCGCTTCAGCGCCGGCTGGGGTACGCTGCTGACCAACGATTTCCGCGGCTGCGATCCCGCTGGCGGCATTGGCTTCGATCCGATTAGCCTGATCTGCAAAGCTCACACGGTCGAAGGCCGCCCGGCTGTTAAGCTCTCGGACAACTATGCCAAAGCGCTGGGCCCGCAAGAAGAAGTCGACCGTTACAGGAAGGTTTTTGGCACTGCGGGGGTTGCCAACGTGCCACTCGTTGTGTGAGTGGAGCAGCGTCTTGCGCTTTTGTTGCGCTCAATTGTTGCGCTCAATGGCTATCGGATCAGAGAGTCAGCTCAAGTTGCGGGGTGAGGTGGCTAGGTGGTTCGAATATATTTCTTCCAGACGTTTCGCTGACGCGGACAAAGAGAATTGCTGCCGTATGGTTCGCGCGGCTGCCTCGCCCAAGCGCCGACACAGGTCTTCGTCGCCTAAGAGCAGTTTGAGAGTTGAGGCGAGCTGGTCAGCGTCGCCGAGGTCGAATAGCATTCCGTTTTCGCCGTGGCGAATGATTTCCTTCGATCCGCCTACCCGGGATGCGACCACGGCGCAACCGCAAGCCATAGCTTCGAGTAGAGAATTGGAGAGGCCTTCGCTTTGGGAAGGCAGCACGAAAATACGAAATTTTCGGAAGTACTCGGCTGGTTGAGGCGATGCGCCGATCAGTTCAGAAGCGTCTCCCAAGCCGCAGAGCGCAGCTTGCCGGGCTAGCGCCTCGGACAAAGGCCCGCTGCCGACGATCTGCAAGCGCGCGTTGGGATAGAGCCCGTGGATGCGGCCAAAGGCTTCCACCAAGATGCCCAGATTTTTTTCGGGCCTTAGCACAGACAGTGTGCCGACCCAAGGCGGGCGGGATTGCGAGGTGGAGTTGAACTCGTCCAAATCGATGCCGTTGCCGCAAACATGAATGACTTTGGCAGCAGTTTTTTCAAGAAGAAGTTCTTGTCGCAGGTGCTCGCAGTTGGTGACGATGGCGTCGACCCAGTGATCCGTGATGCGAACGAGATGTGAATCCCTGGGACGCATGAGTGATCGTTCCGCGCGGGAACTGGAGAGTACGGCAGGAACGCGCGCGAGACGCGCAATGGGTGTGGAAAAGATAGTTGTTGCGGGTGAAAAAGAGTGGACGAGTGCAATTCTCTCGCCCACTAGATACCGGAACAAAGACCATGCATGGGCCAAGGTATTTGGCGACCAGAATGCTTGGACGGGCAGGATCCAGACGGGGACTCCGGCAGCCTCAATTTCGGCCTGGCGAATACCGCCTGCGTGAAAGCAACAAACCCGAACGCTAAATTTCTTTGGATCTAGAGATTTGGCAAGGTTGGCGACTTGGCGCTCGGTGCCCCCGAGGGAAAGTTGTCGAGTGAGCAAGAGCACGGGAATCGGGGCGGATTGGTTCATCGAAGCTGGGCTAATAACAGGCTGCGGTACAGGTTCAGCCACTGGTCGTGTACGGCACGCCAAGTGTAGTCGATGGATTGCCGATGAGCATTGTGGGAAAGGCGAGCAGCCAGGGCCGGGTCCCGCAGCAGCCGGATGATGTTGGCGGCGAGAGAAAGCCAATCCTCGGCGTCACACAGGAGCCCTGTCTGTTGGTGCTCCACCATAAAGGGTATCCCTCCGGCATTCGTGGAGACTACCGGCATACCGGAAGCGAATGCTTCCATAATTGACACAGGCATATTGTCAGATCGGGAAGCGTTCACAAACAGTCCGCTTCGCTGGTACAGGCGAACAATCTCATGGTGAAGAACGCGTCCGCGCAGTTCGACGTGGCGGAGCTTCAGTTCTTCGATCAGTCGCCGAAGGTTGCTTTCCTCCGGGCCTGTGCCTGCCAGACAGAGTTGGGCATCCGGAAATTCTTTTTGTATCAGGGCGAAGGCGCGAAGCACGGTATCGATGCCATAGCGCGGTTCCAGGTTTCGAGTACAGAGTAAGAAGTGGTCCAAGGGACGGCAATCTGAATGGCTAGATCGTTGCAGATCGATAACATTCGGAATCGCTTGTGCTTGAATCTGAAAATTGCGCAACACGCCCTGTAGATAGGCCGACGGGACGACGACGCAATCGGCATTCTTAAGCACGGTTCGCGCCAGGCGAGATTCGCGCAAATGCGATTCCAGGGACGGACTATGGTAGTGAATCACAGTTTTCTTGCCGAGAAGCTTTGCCATCCAGTAGGCAGGAACGGTGGAAACTACGAACGAGGAACCAGCCCCTGAGAAGATGTGCGCAATATCAGTTTTCCGTATGCCCTGCGCTAGAGTTGCTAGATAAAGGGGAAAACGCAGGAGAGTCCGTAGGTAAGGAACGCGCTCGGCCCAGCCTGGCAATTCCGTGTTCTTTGCAACAAATGAAACGCAGACGGCAGGATCGTTCTGCCAGTTGCTGAGAAGAATAGCCGCCTGGACCTCTTGACCTCCAATGAACTGACGGAGAGAAGGCGCAACGACGACAACGCGGATTCGAATAGGGTGCCCCGCTTCCAGGAACTGCGCGTCCGCCTCAGGCATTCGCGTGGTCGGGCTGACCTGGACTCTCCCGCTCCTGGTTTTGGCCTACAGGGTCATCGCCAAAACGAAGGCGATCCGTGTTTACGAATCGACCTAGCGGAGTATGAGTGCGGAGCCATTCTTTGGCTGCAAAATATGGAGGGTACAGCTTCTGCATAGTTCTGACCTGGAAATTTCTCTGGGCAGGAGAATGGAACATCAGACCGTACCCAAGCTCCAGGAGGAGATCGCCAATCACGGACTCGAGGCTGGCTATGTCGGCGTGGGAAAGGCGCCTCTCCCAACGGCCGATGGGATTCCCGGCGGCGGGATTCCGGTCTTCGCGAAAGGTTGAATTTGGATTGCTCAACGTGCCAACGGCGGTTTTTGCGATGACGGAGTGGTTGAGATCCTGACCAATGAAGGTGCCAATTTTGGCTAAGGTTTCTTGCGGGCGAGAAACCAGATCCTCGAAATGAACTTCGAGGTATCGGCCCGGGATGTTGCGTCCGTCGGACCGACCCTGATCCACTTTCCACTTCCAGTGCAGAGCGCCGACGAGCATGGCGCGCTTGGAATCCCAGGGGAAAGGATGGATCCAGCCTTCTTTGCCGAGGGAAACGGCGACATCCCTGCCGTCGCGAATCATGTGAACAAATAGAGCATGGGGCACATCGCGGGCGATGGTAGGAATGTGGAGCAAATTGTCTGGACCCCAGACTGCCCATCGTTCCACACCCTGGATGCGCGCAATTTCGTTCATGACGATCTGAAGAAAATCGCCATAGTTGCGACACTCGCCGAGGATACGGCTCTCCAAGGAGTTGCGCTCCAGTCCCGAGAGGCGGAACTGGTAGCTGCGGAACCAGACATCCAAAAGGCGCTTGCGATTTCCTAATTCACTCAAACTGCCGAATTTGGGCACCAAAAGATCGAAGGCGGCTGGTTCGGTGCGATACACGGCAAAACTTCCGGAAGACAGCAGCGTGTGGTAAAGCAAGGTAGTTCCGGAGCGAGCCGATCCTAGGACGAAAACAGGTGGTTTGCTCATGGGGTTCGCGCGTCCAGTCCGGCGTCCCCGCCAGTCGGTCTGGAATTCCACCTCAAACTCCCGGCTCCAAGAGAAGCAAAAGAAGCGAACGTCCGTCGGAGAGCCTCCGCGGTCGGAACCTGTTGCTTCCAGCCCAGGTCTTTGATCCGTTGATTATCGAAACGGTGCCCTTTCCAAATGGCTGCGGTCTTGTAAGGAGTGAGGAGCGCAGGAATCTGGCCGCGGGAATACCTGTGGTAGCGAGCGACGGCACGCGACGCCAACATGGCGAGTCCATAGGGAACGTGGACGGAGGGAATCTTAGCGACTTGCTGCTTGTAGCCCTGGATAAACTCCGAGACGGTCGGCAAGTCGTCGTCCAGAACGTTGTAAGACTGACCCGATGCACTGGGGCTGATACCGGCGAGAATGATCGCGTCTGCGCAGTTTTCTACGTACGAGAGCGGCAACAGGTTCTTCACACCTCCGAGCTGGAACAAGGTATCGCCGACTACAATGCCAACT
Organism: Acidobacteriaceae bacterium; assembly: GCA_025352065.1. Classification (GTDB taxonomy): domain Bacteria; phylum Acidobacteriota; class Terriglobia; order Terriglobales; family Acidobacteriaceae; genus JANXUC01. The sequence goes on from JANXUC010000021.1 coordinate 111,005, forward strand.
CGTGACGGGAAGGCCTTGCCTCCAGGACCATAGAGCACGCCGGGCCGCACGACAACGAGATCGATAGAACGCTGTGTGGCGAAGTCGCGAAAGAGCTGCTCCTGCCAAATTTTGGCGTGGGTATACGAATCCCGTCCTTCTGGTTTTGCATCAAGCGGACAATCCTCCGTGATGGAGCAACTGCCGGGGAGATCCGAGGTACCGTAAACACCCAGGGAACTAGTCAGTACGACCCGGGGAGATCCGCCTTCCCTCTCCAAGGCTTGCAGCAGGCTCTCGGAGGCAACGACAGTGTCGTGGAAGAGGGTAGCAGCGGCTCCGCGCATGGCAGCGGCAAGGTGATAGACAGTATGGATTCCCTGGACCACATGGCACGCAGTACTTCTGGATGCCAGATTTCCTGCGACTTGATCGATGCACGCACTGGGATAGGCACGGCGGAGATCTTCCAGCCGGGAAAGGTCACTGTTCGCGCGAACTAAACATCTTACGTAGTTCTGGCCGCTGGCGAGCAAGCGCGCCACCAGGACACTTCCAAGAAATCCGCCAGCTCCGGTGACCAATACACTCATCGGGGGAGAACCTCGGCTCCCAGCAGTTGGTCAATGACGGCATCGGTCATCGCAGCAACGCGCAATATTTCTCTATATGGAATGGGCACAGGGGTGTCGTGCAGAATACTTTCGTGAAATTCGGCAATGAGAGTCTGGAACCCGGCGAAGAACTGATAATCCGAACGGGCAAACCTTGCCAGGTTCTTGCCGCCCTGGCGGAAATGCCGCCAACTGCGCCCGAAGGGAGTAGCAAGGCGCCCGATAACACCCGGAAGTTTGGTACTCGCGTCAAGGGTAATGGTGCTATTGGTAAAGTCCAAGTACGCGGTGTTCTTGGTACCGTGAAAAATCAAAGTGTGCTGCACGGGCCGGATCTGGGCAGAGAACGTTCCGTAGGCGGAAGCCCGTTGTCCGACGATCATGACACGAAGTTCATCCAGCAAACTGGAATTCGTCACCTCTTGAGATCCTTGCCACGAGCGGACGAGTACGGAAGGGTTGTCGTCGGGAAGAAACTCTGTAATTTTGTTAAGAATGTGATCGAGCACGTTCTGCAAAAGACCGCCCGGGAGCGAATGCACCCAATGATCGCGGTCGGCCAAGAGGGGGCGGCCGAACGCACCGGCCAAGTCATATCCTAGAAAGCTTTCAAGATGGACAACTTCACCCATCGCGCCTTCCTGAACCAAGGCTCGCAAAGTGCGAAGAATCGGATCAAAGTAGTACGTGTAGCAGACCGTAAGCTTTCGCTGGCGGCGCTCAGCGTGCCGCACGAGTTGCTCAGCCTCAGCGAAATCGAGCGCGACTGGCTTCTCGACAACGAGGTGACAATTCGCGTCCAGAGCTTTCCGAGCGAGCGAAAGGTGGGAACTCGGGGGGGTGGCAATATGAACTACATCCGGGTTCTCCTTAGCCAGCATTTCATCGAAATCGGTGTAGTAGTTGGGGATGTGATAGCGCACGGCAACTTGCTTGGCCATGAGCAATTCGGTATCGCAAACAGCAACCATCCGGGCTGCGAATGTTTTCTGAATTTCCGCGATGTGCTGGTCAGCAACTTTTCCGCAGCCGACCAAAACAACTTTGAGGGTCACGGAGCACCCTCCGGCGGCAGACGTTGGAAAGAACTAGATGGAATTGCAGTCGAGCGGTTTGCCTGGCATCGGACACTAGAAAAACTGCAGGGGGGAAAATACGTGCGCCGACGTAAGAAGAGATCGCTACTCATGGCCCAAGTGTCAGTCAAAACGGCACCAAAGAGAGAGGAATGAACTATCCGGCGAGTGATCGGAAGCAGGTTGCCCATTGCCCGCCTAGTTGCATGATTCTACGCTATCTGTGCGATAAGGCGAGGGTTTCAATAAGGCACCTGGAAGGCGAAAGTCCTTCGCGGCTTTATTTTGGGACACTGCCTTCAGTGCAACTCACTCGTGAGGCATTGGCTGCCGCAAGTGCGGACATCTTCGTAAGTTATTGAATCTGAAGATAGTAAAAACTGCAAGAATTGGCGAAAAAGGCTTTTTGCGACCGCTTCCCTACACTCAACGCGACCAGCTAAACTAGTAGGGTCATGATCAATCCAACTCAGCCCAACATTAAGCTCACCGAAACAGAGGATTATCGCGAAACCTACGCCAACAGCGTGCAGGTTCGCGTCAACGTGTGGGATTTCTTTCTCATCTTTGGCACCCTGCAGCAGCAAAGCGAGACGCAGGTCGAAGTGCGGAATTTTCAGGGTATTTATTTAAGCCCACAACAGGCAAAAGCGCTGGCGGCAATTCTGCAGCAGAATATTGCAGGCTATGAAGGCACATTTGGTGAGATTAAGCTGGATCCTCGGATGGTTGGGTCCGGGCCGGTGAATTAACGCTGCCTGCCGTCAAGGACACTCCCCTGAAACAGACAATCCTTCGCATCGTTGGCGCGACTCTAGTATTTTTTCTCCTGTTCGCGGCGTTAGTGGCGCTACATACGCCCCTGCTGCGACTTCCGTTTTTTTGGGACGAGGCGGGATACTACATCCCCGCAGCGCACGATTTGTTCCTAACAGGGAGCCTGATTCCACAATCTACAGTGAGCAACGCGCATCCGCCTCTGGTGCTGGGTTGGCTGGCGTTGTGCTGGAGGGTATTCGGCTACTCGACCGTGGTGGCGCGAATGGCGATGCTGGCGGTGGCGGCATTTACGCTCACGGGCTTGTACCGTCTGGCGGAACGGGCGAACAACCCGAGTGTCGCGATCGGGACGGTGCTGCTGACGGCGTTGTATCCCGTATTTTTCGCGCAGAGCTCGTTGGCGCACATGGACTTGGCGGTGGCAGGCCTGACGTTTTGGGGGCTGCACGCCTATCTGCATGACCGGCGCTGGGCGATGTTTTTCTGGTTCTCGATAGCCGCGCTGGCCAAGGAAACTGCGATTCTTGCGCCATTCGCGCTGGCGGCGTGGGAGTGTGCTGGGTACTTATTTCGTTCCAGCAAATGGTGGAAATTGCGGCTTTTTTCGGAACAGAACTTTGCTCGTATCGCTGTGCTGGCTGCAACCGCAATTCCTTTAGCAGCGTGGTTTGCGCATCACTACTCGAAGACGGGATTTGTTTTTGGTAATCCCGAGTTTTTTCGCTACAACGTGCAGGCGACGGCGCATCCGGTGCGGATCGTGTTTGCCTTGCTCGGAAGGCTTTGGCAGACGTTTGTCTACATGGGAATGTGGGCGGTGACGGCTGTGACGGTTTATGCAATGTCGCGACCAGCGCTGGCGTCGGAACTGTCGAAATCGGAACAGGCCGACGATTCGGAGACTCGGACACGCATTCGAATTCCTGTCCAACTCGTGTTTGCAGTTGTAATTTTGACTTACGTCGGGGCACTGTCGGTGATTGGTGGGGCCGTTCTGTCGCGCTACATGCTCCCTGTCGTTCCACTGGTGATTATGATCGGCGTTTCTACAATTTGGCGGCGGCTTGCTTTCTGGAAATGGATCGTTGGCGGGCTGGCGGCACTCTTTGTTCTGGGCTGGTTCTGGAATCCGCCGTTTACCTTTCCGTTTGAGGACAACCTCGCTTACCGAGACTATGTGCAATTGCATCAGGTGGGCGCTAGCTATCTTGAGACACGCTATCCGAATGCGCGGGTACTGACGGCGTGGCCTGCATCCGACGAACTGAACCGGCCTTGGCTGGGGTATGTCCACCAACCGATGCATCTTGTACGAATCGAGAACTTTTCTTTGGAGCCGGTGCAAGCTGCGGCCTCCTCGTCCACTCCTTATGACGTGGCGCTCGTTTTCTCGACCAAGTACGAGCCTGTGATGAATGTAGCGAGTTGGCCGCCGTGGGTGCGGCTGAGAACGCGATTTTTCGACTACCATCGTGATCTGCCGCCGGAAGTGATTGCGCAGATGCTGGGAGCTCGGATTGTGATGCAGGAGCATCGCGGAGCGCAGTGGATTGCTGTTCTGGTCATAGAAAGGCCGGTGGATGCGGAGTTGCGTCCACCGGCCTTGTAATTCCCGGGATCTGACGACTATTTTTCGTCCGCCGTGGGACCGTAGGCTTGTGGCACCGGCACGTTGTTCATACGGTAGTAGACGCCTAGCTGGGCGCGGTGATGGATGGTGTAATTCATGATCATGCTGCGGACTACGGCGACGCGCGGCATCTTGAAAATGACGTTGCCGCCCGCCAGCAGCGTCCACGGCGTCATCATTTCCTGATCGGTCGCCTTGGCGAGAGCTGCTCGGCACTCGGCCACTCCTTTATCGAATGCTTCCAGCACCTGCTGTCGAGATTTGGCGACGAAAGGCTCATATGCCGCACCACCTACCGGGGCAATATCCATTTCTTCCATCGCCATGGTGGCTGCGGCCCATCCAGGCATCTCGACGATGTGCCCGGCGAGGTGCCCCATATCCATAGATTTTTCGTGGGGCTTGAAGGTTAATTTGTCTTCGGGAAGGCGCTCGAGGTGCTTCCGCGTGTTAGCCATTTCCATGTCGAACTCGGGTAGCAGTGCTTCGCTGATTGCCATAAATGTGCTCCTTAGTGATGTTGCGTTTTGAGGCTGCCTTAGACGGCAGGCCGCCAGTGCATAGCATCTGGCGAGAGCGTGCCGATCAAGATGCGATTAAGTGGCACGAATGGGTTTTCACCACCAGCCAGACGACTCGCCCCTCGATTAGACGCAGAGAATCGCGGGCAGCGAGCGTGAGTTGGACCTCTATTTCTAAAGCTGCGGAGGGTGTGACGGCGGATTCGGGGGTGGCGGAGTATTCGCCGCATCTTACGCGAGCAACGACAACCATGTCGCGGCGTTCAGCGGAAATCACGGTGCCCGGGATAACGTTGCGTGCGCTGATTTCGCGGGGCTCCGCAGTGGCTAGAAGAATGTCTCCCGCCCGAATTCCGACCTTGAGTTTTGCTCCGACACCGGCGCGGACGAGTGGTGTTTCCAGTCGGACATTCGTGTCAGCTACGCGGCACGTCAGGGTACCGCGGTCCTCGTGGACGGCTTCCACCACTCCATTGAAAATATTTTCAAATCCCGCCAGTTGCGCAACGGTTTCCATGCGGGGCGCCGTCATCACTTGATGCGGAGAGCCTTGCTCGACGATTCGCCCTTGTTCCATTACAAGCACGTTTTCACCCAGGGCGAACACCTCATCGCGACTGTGGGTGACATACAGGATAGGGACGCGATGCGCTTCGTTCCAGAGGCGGAGGTCGTCCAAAATGCGAGATTTCGTCGGGAAATCGAGTGCCGCGAGTGGCTCATCGAGCAGGAGGGCACGAGGATCGGTTACCAGCGATCGCGCCAAAGCGACGCGCTGGCGTTCGCCTCCGGAGAGATCGCCTGGCTTGCGCTGACGCAGGTGTGAGATTTTGAAAGACTCCAGGATCGCTTGCGTTCGAGAGTGCTGCTCGTGCCGGTCGAGCTTCGCTAGCCCGTAGGCGATGTTCTGTTCGCTGGTCAGGTGCGGGAATAGCGCAAGATCCTGGAACACGTAACCTATTCGACGCTGTGCTGCCGAGATGGACACCCGGCGCTCCTTGTCAAACAAAATGCGGTCTTCGACAACGATTCGGCCGGTGTCCGGACGCGAGAGTCCGGCGACGCAATTCAGCAGAGTTGTCTTGCCTGCTCCGGAAGCTCCAAAAATGATGGTGAAACCAGAGGGGGCCTGGAACTTGACTTCCAGTCCAGCCTCGGGGGCTAGAACCCGGGTCTTTAAGGGGCTGGGTGGCACGACTGAAGTTGTGCCCTTCCCGTGATGGTTGGGGGCAACAGCCGCATTCTCGCCGCCGCGAGAATTCGTCTGTGGCAAGAATTGCTTTTGAATCGAGACATCAAGCACGTGGCTCACCGCCGTTCTCGCCACGTAGACGTGTCTGATTCACTCCAAGAAAGAACACTCCCCGATTTATCGCGTAGACACTGGAAAGAGCCACGAACGAAATCACTAGTAGAACGAGTGCCGTTAGATTTGCCGACGCATAGTCGACTGCCTGGACTTTGTCGTAGATATCAATCGAAACAGTACGCGTGACGCCGGGAATGTTGCCGCCGACCATCAGGACGACACCAAATTCGCCGAGAGTATGCGCGAAACTCAGGACAACGCCCGTAAGAACGCCCGCGCCGCTGAGCGGGAGAATAATGCGAAAGAATGTTCTCCAATTAGAAGCTCCGAGCGTGGCGGAGGCCGCCAGCAACCTGCGATCCACCGCGGCAAACGATGCTGCGAAGGGCTGCACGGCGAATGGAAGGCTGTAAAGGATCGAGCCCAGCAAGAGCCCTTCAAACGTGAAGGCCAAGGTGTGGCCAGTGAGCGCCTGCCAAAAACGCCCCAACGGACTTCGCGGCCCCAACGCGATAAGCACGTAAAAGCCTAGAACAGTTGGCGGAAGCACCAGCGGCAGAGCTACGACTGCCTCGATCAGAAATTTCCAGCGCCAACGGGAGTAAGTGATCCAATAGGCAATGGGCAAGCCAAGGCACAGCAGGGCCGCTGACACAAGAGTCGCCAACCGCAACGTGAGCGTTAGAGCTTGCCAATCCATCTTTGTCCTTAAAGACTGATCCTTAGAGCTCAGCGGTCAGAGTTCTCTTCGTGTAAAAGATTGTAAATAGGATGGCGATGAAGCATCCGATGCGTGTAAAAAGATTTAATCCCATAAAGGCAACCCAATCCCTGAAGGTTCGCCAGCGAAGAAACGGCTCAAAAATTATGAAAGCAGCGCAAGACGACCTCGACTTTCTAGACAATCAGACTTCGGAAGGATCACGAACTGCTTCTGGCCCTGTCCCCACAGCGGCAGTTCCTCAGCGTATCCTCAGTCGTGGGAGCAAACGCGTGAGTTTTTTGAAACGTTACTGGATCGCCATCGCAGCGGTTCTGGCATCCGTGGCGCTGTACGCATATTTTGGAACAAAGAAGACAGACGCACCACAATATTTTCTTTCTAGCGTGGACCGTGGCGATATCCGCGAAGTGGTAGAGGCGACCGGCACTATCAACGCCGTAACAACTGTACAGGTTGGGTCGCAGGTTTCCGGAACCATTCAGCATCTGTTTGCGGACTTTAACTCTCGCGTGAAGGCTGGGCAGGTGGTCGCGCAGATCGACCCTGCGCTTCTCCAAGGTACAGTATTGCAGGCTCGAGCCAATCTGGAGAGCGCGCTCGCGAACCTTGCTGCTGCAAAAGCGAATCTGGAAAAATCGCGGGCCTCCGCGGCGCAAAATACCGCAGACTACAATCGCACGCAAGGATTGTTTAAAGAAGGCGTTACCAGCCAGCAGCAGCTTGATCTGGCAAAGGCCAACGCTGAATCGGCAGATGCATCCGTCTCCGCATCCGCAGCACAAGTTACGCAAGCGCAAGGGCAGGTTAAGCAGCAGGAAGCAGCCGTAGCTGTAGCGGAAACAAATCTTAGATACACCACGATACGGGCTCCAATTGACGGAACGGTGATCGCGCGTAATGTGGATGTAGGACAGACGGTGGCGGCATCTTTGCAGGCACCGACTCTTTTCACCATCGCACAAGATCTGACCAAGATGCAGGTTTATACCAACACAGACGAATCCGACGTCGGCATGATTCGCACGGGGCAAAACGTAACGTTCAAAGTGGATGCGTATCCGAAGGAATCTTTCCTGGGACGGGTATCGCAAGTGCGCCTGAATGCAACCACCGTTCAGAATGTTGTGACCTACAACACGATTATTGATTTCGACAATCCGGGGCAGAAGTTGTTTCCGGGCATGACGGCCTATATGTCGATTCCGGTTGCGGAAGCGAAGGCGACGCTGCGGGTTCCCAATGGTGCGCTGCGCTATAAACCGGATATGAAGCCTGAGGATGTTCGCGCGCTTTATCAAAAATATGGGTTGGCCGGGGATAACGCGCAGCGACCCAACACTTCTGGGGGAAATGGGGCGGAGGGTCGGCAGTCTCGCACAAAATCTCAGGAAGACAGCAGCACCAGTGCGACCCCGACGCGGACACCACGGTTGGATGTGGCGATTGTGTGGAAGCTGCGTTCGGATCAAACGCTGGAGCCGGTGCGCATTCGCACGGGCGTTACCGACCATACTTTGACGGCGGTCACCGAGGTTTTGAAGGGCAGCTTGAATGAGAACGACAAAGTAGTAACCGGAGCAATCTTAGGAAGTGGCGCGCGTGCTGGAGCACCAGGAGCGGCTCCGGGCATTGGCGGCGGCGGACCGCCGCGGCGTTAGCAATATTTTGATATTGAAACACATGGCAACAATTCCTCATAGCGGACCGGCTCCAGTCATTGCGATCCCCAGCGATGCGGCGGTTATTCGTGTGGAGGATGTGCACAAGTATTACGACTTGGGCGAGACCAAAGTCCATGCGCTGCGCGGCGTCACCCTCGACATTAGCAAAGGCGAATTCGTCGCTATCATGGGATCGAGCGGCAGCGGCAAGTCCACGTTCATGAATATTCTGGGCTGCCTGGACAAGCCGACTACAGGTCGTTATTTGCTCAATGGCATTGAAGTCTCGAGCCTGAGCAAGAAGGAGTTGGCATTTATTCGCAATTCGCAAATTGGATTTGTGTTTCAGGGATTCAATTTGCTGGCGCGAACTACCGCGCTGGAAAACGTTGAGTTGCCAACACTGTACGCGCGGGTTGACAAGGGGGAAGGCCAGAACCGGGCTCTAGAAGCATTGCGTCTGGTTGGGCTGGCAGACCGCATGAAACACTATCCGTCGCAGCTTTCGGGAGGCCAGCAGCAGCGAGTTGCCATTGCACGCGGCTTGGTGAACCGGCCTGCCATTTTGCTGGCGGACGAGCCTACGGGGAATCTCGACAGCCGCACTTCGGTCGAGATCATGGAAGTGTTCCAAACGCTTAACGACGGAGGGCTGACTATTATCCTAGTCACGCACGAGCCGGATGTGGCGCAGTTCGCTAGACGCGTTCTGCAGTTTCGGGATGGGAGGCTTAAAAGCGATCATACGGTGAAGAATCGTCCACGGGCCGAGGAAGTTTTGCGAAATATGCCGGCGGTGGAGGATTAGGAACTTTATGACCCTTCTTCAAATCATACGCATCGCTTCCCGCGCGCTGGCACGCAACAAGCTGCGCTCTATCCTTACGATGTTGGGCATCATCATTGGGGTGGGCGCGGTGATTGCCATGGTGGGCGTGGGTCAGGGTGCGCAGGAGCAGGCGCAAAAGCAGATCGCTGCCATGGGGTCGAACATTCTGTTTGTCGGCTCGGGAACGGTTTCTCGCGGTGGAACGCACATGGGCTGGGGGGCCACCAAAACGCTGGTCTACGACGATATGGCCGCTATCTTGCGTGAATGCCCCGCCGTAGCAGCTGCAGCCCCGGGAGGCATGACCAGTGCGCAAGTGGTTTTCGGCAACGACAACTGGTCCACGAGGATCACGGGGACAGAGCCGCAGTTTTTCGAGGTGCGAACATGGGCATTTCAGTCCGGTGCGCCATTTTCGCAGGCTGATGTGGATTCCGCAGCCAACGTCGCCATCATTGGCGAGACTGTGCGCAAGAATTTGTTTGGCGCAACTGACCCTATCGGGCAGACAATCCGCATCAAAAATTTGCCTTTTAAAGTTGTGGGCGTGCTGGCCCCGAAAGGAAGTTCGGCGACCTCGGGAGACGACCAGGACGACACCATTATCACTCCCATTACCACTCTGCAGAAGAAGATGACAGGAGAGACTTGGCTGCGCTGGATCATTGTTTCTGCGACTTCGCGCGAGAACAGCTTTACGGCGCAACAGCAGATTTCTTCGCTGCTGCGCGACCGTCACCGTATCCGCGCCGGGCAGGATGATGATTTCTTCGTTCGCAACATGGCTGACATTGCCGACCTGGCCGACCAGCAATCGCAACTCTTTACCACGCTGCTGTTCTGGATTGCCAGCGTATCGCTGGTGGTGGGCGGAATCGGGATCATGAACATCATGCTCGTTTCCGTTACGGAACGAACACGCGAAATCGGCATTCGCATGGCCATTGGCGCCACGGAATCCGACGTGCAAAAACAGTTCCTCACGGAAGCCATCGTACTGAGCCTGACCGGAGGCATTATCGGGGTCTTTGCCGGCCTCGCTACGTCGTACATCATTAACCAGACGCTGCAGTGGCAGGTCTCGGTGTCTCCGCAGGCCATTGCTGCGGCAGTAATTTTCTCCATGGCGATGGGGATATTTTTTGGCTACTACCCCGCGCGGAAGGCGGCGCGGCTGGACCCGATTGAGGCGCTGCGCTACGAGTAGATCTGATTATGTGGCGCGGTCACTCTTGTCCGCGAAAACTCGACACCGGATAAGCCCCACCTTCGAACAAGACCTCGCGGACAAGAGTGACCGCGCCACATAAGTCAGGCCACACAACCTGCCAGCCGCACGCGGCATCCGAACTTCCGCACGATGTACGACCGGCCTTCGGGAGTTCCTAATCGCGAATTGACACCCGCTCACGGGACTCGCATACTGTGTAGAGATTTCCCTGCCATCCCATTTTTCGAGGTTGAATCATGTTGGGTCGGACCCAGGTTGTTTTCCGCGCGGCACTTCTGTGTTTTTTTGCCAGCCTCCTACTGAGCGTCTCCCCGGCCCTGTTCGCCCAGGGCGCGCGCATGAACCCCTCCGGCGCGGGAGAAGAAGCCGACCGCGATAACCCCGCTGCTCGCGAGGCCTGGTGGGCTCGTGGACGCACAGCGCCCAAAGGGAAATCCGCCGCGGACCTGCGCTGGAAGGCTTACCAACAGAAGATACAGATGCGGGCTGCCGCCATGGCTGCTGCGCGGAAAGCGGGAGCCAGTGCTGCGAGTGCGGCGGCCGCATTGAGTGCTGGGTGGACCGCGCTTGGACCAGCGCCGCTGGTATCAAATCCAGGTTCCGGTCAGGACTACGGTTTCGTATCGGGTCGTGCGACGTCGGTACTGGTTGACCCTGCCGACCCTAGTGGGAACACCGTGTATCTAGGCGGGGCTTACGGCGGCCTGTGGCGGAGCACCAACGGCCTTGCTCCGACTCCGAGTAGTGTGACGTGGTCGCCTATGATCGATACACAGGGCACGTTGGCGGTCGGTTCCATCGGAGTTCAACCGGGCAACAAGACTGGAACCCTGAGTAATGTCGTCCTGGTGGGAACCGGTGAAACGAACTCTTCCATTGACTCTTACTATGGGCTGGGAATCCTGCGCACAACCAACGGTAGCGCGGCGCAACCTACCTGGACACTTATTACGCAGGACAAGAATGGCAATCCTTTCCACGGCATGGGTTTTAGCCGCATTGCATTTAGCACAGCCAACACAAATCTCGTTGCGGCAGCAGGTTCAACGGCCAGTGTTGGCCTGTTCGATGGAGCGCGATCTCCCAGCGTGATTCGTGGAATCTACTTTTCCACCGACGGCGGCGCTACATGGTTGATTGAAACTTCGGTCAAGGATGGCTCGACCGACATCAATCCAAAGTCCAACTCCGTGACCACGGTGGTTTACAACGCTGCCAACAGTACGTTTTACGCGGCGTTCCGCTATCACGGGTTCTACTCTTCCACAGATGGCGCGAACTGGACACGGCTCCTCAAGCAGCCTGCGCCCGCAGGATCTGGCCTCAATAGCGCGGCCACTTGCCCGACCACCCTCGTCGCTCCAATCACTTGCCCGATTAATCGTGGCGAAATCGCGGTCGTGCCCGGGCGGAACGGGACAGGCCAGGGTGAAATGTACGCCTGGTACGTTGACCCCTTTACCGATAGTGACATGGGCGTCTGGAGAAGCGTGGACGGCGGCGGCACCTGGACGAACCTGAACGACACCAACATCACGAATTGCGGCGATCCTTCCGGTGGCTGCGGCACCGCGCAAGGCAGCTACGACCTGGAGCTGGCTGCGGTGCCCAACGGCACCTCGACCGACCTATACGCGGGAGCGCGAAACATCTACAAGTGCACGATCACTGGATCGGTGACAACCTCGACGTGCAGCGGGACCGGCGTCAACTCCTTCCAGAATCTGACGCACGTTTATGGCTGCAGCGGACATGCCACTGTGCATCCCGACCAGCATGCGATTGATTTCGCGTTCCCGCTTCCGAGCGGCAAGAATCCGTTGTATTTCGTGCATGACGGCGGTGTCGACCGGGCATTGGATGGGTTCACGGGACTCACCAGCGCAAACTGCGTTTCCAATCTGTTCGACAGCCTCAACGGGACGCTGGGCTCGATGACCGAGTACATCTCGTTCTCGCAGGACGCCACCAGTAGCACCGTTCTTCTGGGTGGAACACAAGATAATGGCTCCCCCGCGATCAGCACCACGGGCATGCAGTGGCATAGCGTGAACGGCGGCGACGGCGGCTACAACGAAATCAATCCTTCGAACCCCAACGAATGGTTCGTCACTAATACGGGCATCAGCATCCAGAAATGTACGTTGGGATCAGCTTGCCTGGAAAGCAACTTCAACGGCGTCGTGACCAGCAGCACGCTGGGCGGCGACGTGGGGTCCTTCTACACACCGTACATTCTGGATCCGCAAAATGGATCGGAGTTCCTAGTTGGAACATGCCGGGTCTGGCAAGGCAGCACATCCGGTACGGGCTTTACCGCAGTCAGCCCCAACCTTGATACGGGAGCCGCGGGCATTTGCACCGGAAGCGAAACCAATTTTGTGCGCGCTCTGGCGGCGGGCGGACCTAAGGATGCAAACGGGTTCTCCAAGGTCGTCTATGCTGGCACTCAAGGGTTCGACGCCCTGGTAAGCGTGACGCCGTCAGGCGGCAACGTATTCGCCAGCACCAACGCTTCTGGCGGTGTGGGCACATGGTCTCCTGTGACGAACGGAATCAATCCGCTCTTTTACAACGTGGGCGCTATCGCGCTCGACAATCGCGATACTACTGGGAACACCGCTTACGTTGGAATCCAAGGCTTCACGGGAGCCTCTTCGGGGCATGTTTTCGTAACCACGAACGCTGGTGCGACGTGGACAGATTTCAGCAGCGGTCTGATGGATGCACCGGTGAACTCGCTCGTTGTCGATTCGAGCACACCGCTGACTAGCGTGGTCTATGTGGGCACGGACGTAGGCGTCTTCAGCAGCCCTGCGGGCGGGTCTCCAACCTGGACGGAGGTTGGCCCGGCTCCGGCGCCAAGCGCAACGGGTTACATCCCCAACGCACCCGTCACTAAGCTGCGGTTATTCAATTTTGGCGGTAGCAAGAAGCTGCGCGCTTCGACTTACGGACGCGGCATCTGGGAGTTTGTGCTGGCGGTTGCGGCACCCGACTACACGATTACGGTGCCGACATCGACCTTGACGGCCTACCCTGGCCAAACAGCTCCGTTTGCGGGCACGCTGACGGCGATCAGCACTTATAACTCTCCTGTGAACCTGAGCTGTACGGGAGCGACCAAACCTACAACCTGCGCGGCAGTAACGACACCCGTCACTCCGACGGCTGGAGGCGCGGCGTTCACCATCAACGCTTCCAATGCCACAACGGGTGACTTCACCGCGTTCAACGTTCATGCGGTCGGCACCGATGGAGTAACAACCACCCACGATGCGACGGCTACCTTGCACGTGGTGGACTTCACCCTAGGCACGCTGAGTCCGACTAGCGTTACAGCAAACGTTCCGAATTCCGCTCCGCCTGTGACCATTCCGATCACTGGTTCGAGCAACTTCTCGGACACCATTCAATTCAGCTGCATGAACGCTCCGGCGAATGTGACTTGTAACTTCTCCCCGAACCCGGCCCCCGTGGGGGCGACTTCGACCACGTTGACGGTCGGGACGGCCACCGGAGCGGTTCCGGTGAGCAACTTCGGCCTCATCATCTCGGCGAACGCGGTTACGCATGCCGCGCCCGTCGCGAAGACGAAGACGCTAACTCTGATCGTCACAGCCAACAAGGACTACACGATCGCGATCAGCAACTCGGCAGTTACGACGACCGTGTTGGGGAGCGGGACGTTCAACGGAACCCTCACCTCGGTCAACAGCTACACGGGGAATGTGACGCTGACGTGTGGAGCGGGCGCTCCGGCAACTTGTACGCCACCAGCAGCAGGCATCCCTTTGACGGCTGGCGGCTCGGCACCCTTTACGGTCACGGCCTCCAATGCGACCGTGAACAACTTCAACTTCATTATTCGTGGCACGGATAGCACGCTGCTGCCTGCCCATGACGCACCCGTCACCCTGAACGTGGGTCCGGACTTTGACTTCAACAGCGCTACCGCCACCCAGACAGTCACCGCAGGCAGCACGGCGACCTATACCCTGAACTTCAATCCCGATCCCGTAGGCAGCAACTTCGCAAACGCTGTGACCTACACCTGCTCGGCAACCGGCTTCCCGAACCTGAGCAATTGCACGTTCAGTCCGACTAGCATTGCGGCTGGCACCATAGCTACACCTGTGACGTTGAGCATCCACACGACGGCTCCTATCGCTACGCTGAACCCTCCGGCGGCGCCCTGGAAACCTAGCGGTCCTCTGTTTGCCTTCTGGCTGTCGCTGCCTGCGATGGGCATTGTGGCCATGGGCGCAGGTAGCCGGACGAAAAAGCGCTGGCTGGCGATACTGGGCGGCGGGTTGCTCGTGCTGATGATGCTGGGCGCGCTGTCGGCCTGCGGAGGCGGCGGCGGTGGCCACCAGTCGCAGCCGGGGACGACTCTGGGCACGTATACGGTGACGGTGAGTGCGACTTCCGGCACGCTGACGCATACGCGGACTGTAATGCTGACCGTGCAGTAAGGCGGTCGGTTTCGAATTTCCCCACGCGGCTTCGCGTTGCGTGGGGATTTTTTGTGTCTAAGGCCACGCCGGTCGAAAAGCAGAAAAGCAGATTCCTCACGATAAACCTGTTCGGAATGACAACACCTTGAGAGTTCTGCAATACTTTGAGAGTCTTCGCAATACTTTCGAAGTTGTCATTCCGAGCAACGCGAGGAATCTGCTGTTTGTTGCCTCTAGCTGCTCTCTTCCCGTTTTGGATCGCGTCGCAAAATTTTCTCGTTTTTCTTGCACGCAACTCTAGGCGCTGAGACTCCCTCGTGCTAGGCTGCCAACAGTTTTCCTCTCCGCCCCCGAGCCGACACGAGGAATTTCATGCAGATTCTTGTGGTTGGGGGAGCTGGCTACATTGGCAGTCACACGGCGCATGCGTTGCGCCGCCACGGGTTCGAAGTCCTAATTTACGACAATCTTTCGACTGGACATCTCAAGCTCGCCAAGGGCTTTGAGGTTATTCAGGGCGAGATTTCCGACATTGGCCGGGTAGCTCGCGCCATCTACCGGGCCGACGCGGTGCTGCACTTTGCCGCGCACGCTTACGTGGGCGAATCAGTGACCGATCCGCGCAAGTACTTTCGCAACAACGTAGAGTCGGCGCTGACTTTGCTGAATACCTGCCTCTCTTGCGGAGTCAATAAGCTTGTTTTTTCATCAAGTTGCGCAGTCTACGGCGTTCCTGCCGCGCTGCCCATCACCGAAAAGACTGCCCGCCAGCCGGTGAATCCCTATGGCATCAGCAAGCTTTTCTTTGAGCAGGCGCTGGAGTCCTACGATGTGGCCTACGGCCTTCGTCACGCGAGTTTGCGCTACTTTAACGCAGCGGGAGCGGACGACTCTGGCGAGATTGGCGAACTGCATTCGCCGGAGACACACCTGATTCCGCTGGCGTTCGAGACGGCGTTGGGACATCGAGATGCACTGCCGATTTATGGCAACGATTACCCAACGCCGGACGGGACCTGTGTCCGGGACTACATTCACGTCAGCGATCTGGCGGAGGCACACGTACTGGCGCTGCGCCATCTGCTGGTGGGCGGAGAATCGCTGACGTTGAATCTCGGCACCGGCTGCGGCCACTCCGTGATGGATGTCCTGCGAAGGGTGGAATCGGTGACGGGAAGAGATGTGGCGACTCGCGTGGAACCGCGCCGCGCAGGCGACCCTCCCGCGCTGGTCGCCGATCCTTCGTTGGCCGCGCGCATGCTGGGCTGGACGGCAAAGCTCACATTGGAAGACATGGTATCGAGCGCGTGGAAGTGGGCGCAATCTCAGGAGCAAAGAGGGCTGCGTCTGCGCGATTCCGAATTCGCGGCGTGAAGGGTCTACGAAAATTAACGCGTGATATAAGAATGTATGGCTCGCCAGTAGTGCAACCGCGCTACTGGTCGGATAGAACGCGCCCCTCGGAGGCTTGGTGAAACGAAATTCGACGGAACAAGGCTTGTCCAAGCTCGACCTTTCTAACAAGACTGTCGCTATCCTCGGAGCCGGGAAGCTGGGCAGCATTCTCCTGCAATCGCTGCTCAAGGCGAAACTGCTCTCGAAAGAGTCGACTCGCGCTACTGTTGCACATCCGGAACGTGCGCGCGCGTTGCAAGACAAACTCGGCGTTCCCGTGGGTACCGACAACGTCGCGGCCGTGCGCGGGGCGGATATTGTTTTTGTCTGTGTGAAGCCGCAGGTGGTGGCCGAGGTGATGCGTCAAGTCCGCAAGCACGCCACGCCGAAGCAGCTTTTCATTTCTGTCGCCGCATCGGTCCGTACGGGGGACATCGAAAAAGCCCTCGGAACGAAGAGTCCCGTCATTCGCGCCATGCCGAACACGCCTTGCGCGCAAGGCGTGGGCATGACAGCGATCTGCCAGGGAGCACATGCGAAAACGGAAGACGTGCATCTGGCCTGCGCGTTGTTTGACCTGATTGGCCGCACGGTTGTTGTGGACGAAAAGCACATGGACGCGGTGACTGCGCTCTCCGCCAGTGGCCCCGCCTATATCTACATCATCCTGGAATCTCTGGCCGAGGCTGGGGTGAAGGTGGGATTACCGCGGGACGTGGCTACCCTGCTAGCCGCACAGACGACTTTAGGCGCGGCTACTGTGGTGCTGGAAACGGGAGATCATCCCGCTCTCTTGAAGGACGCGGTCACCACTCCGGCGGGATGCACCATCGACGGAATTATGGAACTCGAGGAAGGCAAGCTGCGCGTGACTCTGATTAAGGCAGTGGTGAAAGCGGCGCAGCGGGCGAAAGAATTGGCGGCGGGCTGATCGCCGAATCAGACGCAAAACAAGAATCGCGCCCTTGAGCGCGATTCGTTGCTTCCAAATACAGTTTCGGTAAACTACGGTTTCGACGGGCTGACCGGATCTTCGTGGTGCGGGATCAGGAACCAAATCACCACTCCAGCCGCCACGCCGCTGCCCACGTACAGGGCGGTCTGAGAATTCAACGGACCTGAACTGGCTGCGCTGGCCGCTCCTCCGCGGGTCGGTCGCTGGCGCGCTTGCTCGGCGGCCGCTGGACACGCTTCTCGTTTGATCTCCTGCCCGGCTCGCAGTAGCTCGCCGCGATCCGTCTGCGGCTCCTGCACCGCGGTTCCGCCCAGATTCCCTAACGGAGCGCCGTTTACGTCCCGGTCGCGGTCGGCATCGACTAGCTTACTTGCATCGGATTTCTTGTCTTTATCGTGCGGACGCTGCATGCGCCCGTAGACGCGGACATCGCCGCCGCGCGCCTGGATCAAAACCTGCCCACCCTCGGCGTAGCTCACCGCGAAATCCGTCCACGCATCCCATTGCTGCGGCTTCACCGTTAAGCAGCCGGCTTGAACCGCAAATCCGCGCTGCGTGTTCACGCTGACGCCACCCCGTTCGAGAGCCGCATAGGTGGTTTCGTAGCGGAGCGCGGTGTCTGAACCCAGCACGGAGTTGGTGCCGCCCTGCGTAAGATTGCCGCCGCCGTCCTTTTGGGTAACTGCAAGATCTCCGGGAAGAAGAGCTTGGGAATTCGTCACCGGGCGACCGTTGACCGCTACGTCGCCGTGGGCCGTCAACATCGCTCCCGCTGTGTCCTGCGCCATCACGGATGGCGAATTGACTTGCAACACCATTCCACAGACGAGCCCACACAACAATGCGGCACGGCGGTTGTGACTTCCCATGTACACGGCCCCCCTAGCGAACCCCGAAAGTTGAAACCAGCTTACGACTAACAGCCTTAGAGGTCAACGACTTCCGACACGAAAGGACATCCGCATCGAAATTTAGTGCGAATCATTCACCCGTGCCATGGCACTTTTTGAACTTCTTACCCGACCCGCAGGGGCAAGGATCGTTGCGCCCAACCTTTGCGCTGGAGCGCACAACCTGCTGGACCGGCTGCTGCTCGCCACCTCCAGCCATGCGAGCCTGTTCCAGTTCCTTTTTCTTCTTCCTTTGGAACTCTGCCTCGATGCCATCCATGGAAGTGGACACTCCGCGTGGAGGTTTGCCATTTGGACTGCTTTGCGGCGCACGCGGCTCGGAAGTCGGCGGCAAACTCTGTGGCCGTTCGCTTTCAGGACGTTCGATAATCTGCATGAGATACAGATAGCGGACCGTGTCTTCCTGGAAGCGCTGCATCATGGCTTCGAACATGTCGAAGGACTCGCGCTTATACTCCACTAGCGGATCGTGCTGCGCATAACCGCGCAGACCGATGCCTTCCTTCAGGTGGTCCATGTTCAGCAAGTGATCTTTCCACAGCTGGTCAATTACGCTGAACATGATCATGCGCTCGTGGTAGCGCATGGCGTCGGCGCCGATCAGACTCTCTTTGGCGTCGTAGCGGTCCTTCAATTTTTGGAAAATCTGATCGCCTAATTCCGTGCGATTCAGCGTTTCCATGGGAATGCCTTCAGCGGCAATATCCACGCCAAAGCGGGTGAAAATGGCCTCTTTGAGGGCTTTCAGATCCCATGTACCGGCGTGCGCTTTCGGCGGGCAATGTTCTTCAATCAAGCCGCCGAGAATTCCGGAAACGTAATCTTCAATGATCAGGTCTTTCTGGTCGACACCTTCGAGCAACTGGCGGCGCAGGCCGTAGACCGCTGTGCGCTGCTTGTTCATCACATCGTCGTATTCGAGAACGTGTTTGCGGGATTCGAAATTCTGCGATTCGACGGCCTTTTGCGCCGCTTCGATGCGCTTCGAAATCATCCGCGACTCGATTGGCACGCCTTCTTCCATCCCAAGGCGCTGGAGCAGGGTTGAAACCCACTCTTTCGCGAAGATGCGCATCAAGTCGTCTTCAAGAGACAGGTAGAAACGCGACGAGCCGGGGTCGCCCTGACGTCCGGCGCGCCCGCGCAACTGGTTGTCGATGCGCCGCGATTCGTGACGCTCGGTTCCTAGAATATGAAGCCCGCCTGCTTTAACCACATCCTTATGTTCCTGCTCAGTCGCTTCGCGGTGCTGACTGAATATCTCTTCCCACTGGTGCTTGGGCACGACGTACTCGCTGCCCTGGTAGTAAAAAAGAAAATCCTTTGTTTCGTCCACCGCCGTTATGACCTGGCCTTGCGCAGCGCGCACCGGTTGCGCCAAACCCTTCTTCACGCATTCCTGTTTTGCGATGAACTCCGCGTTGCCGCCGAGCAAAATATCCGTACCGCGACCCGCCATGTTGGTGGCGATGGTGACGGCATCTTTGCGTCCGGCCTGCGCGACAATCTCGGCCTCCCGCTCGTGATACTTCGCGTTCAAGACGACGTGACGGACGCCCTTCTTCTTCAGCAGATCCGACAACGCTTCCGACTTCTCAATCGAAGTGGTACCTACAAGAATCGGCTGCCCCGCTTCATGCAGCTTCTTGATTTCGTCGGCGGCGGCAAAGTATTTTTCCTTCTCCGTGCGATACACAACATCCGGAAATTCTTTGCGCGACATGGATCGGTTGGTCGGGATGACCACGACTTCCAGCTTATAAATCTTGTCGAACTCCGACGCTTCCGTTTCCGCTGTGCCCGTCATACCCGCCAGCTTTTTGTACATACGGAAATAATTCTGGAAGGTGATGGTAGCCAGAGTCTGGTTTTCATTCTCTACCTTGACGCCTTCTTTGGCTTCGATCGCCTGGTGCAGCCCATCCGACCAGCGACGACCCGGCATCAGTCGTCCGGTAAATTCGTCGACGATGATGACTTCGCCATCTTTCACCATGTAGGCCACATCGCGGCGGTAGAGCGAATGCGCCTTGATGGCGGTTTCCACATGATGCTTCAAGTCCCAGTTGTCCGGATCGGCAATATTGCCGATGCCCAGCAGTTTTTCGACCTTATCCCAACCTTCGTCGGTGACCGTAATCGTCTTATGTTTCTCGTCGACGGCGTAGTCGCCAGTCCAGACTTTTTCGTCGACTGACTTCTGGATCTCTTCGCCTTTTTCCAAATGCGGAATAATCTTGTTGACGCGGTCGTACTTATCCGTCGTGAGTTCGCTGGAACCAGAGATGATGAGCGGCGTACGAGCTTCGTCGATCAGGATGGAATCGACTTCGTCCACAATGGCGAAGTTGTGTCCGCGCTGGACGCAATCGTGCAAATCAAACTTCATGTTGTCGCGGAGGTAGTCAAACCCGTATTCATTGTTGGTGCCGTAGGTCACGTCTGCGGCATAGGCGGCACGGCGCTCTTGGTCGTCCAAATCATGAACAATTACGCCGACCGTGAGGCCGAGGAAGGTATAAATCTTTCCCATCCACTCGGCGTCGCGTTTTGCCAGATAGTCGTTGACCGTGACAACGTGGACGCCGCGCCCCGAAAGCGCGTTGAGGTAAACCGGCAAGGTGGCGACAAGCGTTTTACCTTCGCCCGTTTTCATTTCGGCGATTTTGCCCTGGTGCAGAACCATGCCGCCGATCAACTGCACGTCAAAGTGGCGCATGTTGAGCACGCGGCGTCCGGCTTCGCGTACGACGGCAAAGGCTTCCGGCTGGATTTCCAGCAGAACTTCTTTGAGCGCCGCGTGCTCATCTTCTGGCGTAAAGCCTTCGGGCAGAGCATGCAAACGTTCCTGAATGCGCTTGCGGAATTCGCCGGTTTTGGCGCGCAACTGCTCATCGCTGAGCGCTCGGGTCGGGGCGTCGATCTCGTTCATCTGCTGCAGAACGGGCATCAGGCGCTTAATTTCGCGCTCATTCTTAGTCCCGAAAATCTTGGCTGCAATCGTATTAATCAATGCGAAAATCCTTGCCCACGGCGTGCTACGGCCACAAATATGAGTATGAAAAGCCTACCATAGTTAGATGCCTGCAAAATGCCAGAGTTGCCGCGCGGAAATCGATCAACCAACGCGCGCCGCCACGCCATTTCCTGTATATTCAGCCGGATAGCTGCCGTCCGGATCTGGGGCTGGATACGCAAGCCCGTTCCCCCAAGGCGACAGGCCTACCTGACCAACATGGATCTTTTTTACCGTCGGTTTACTCAAAGCGCTGAACGCCGTCCCGACCAGACCGCAATCGAAGTTCAGCGGCTGGATCTGGTCGAAAAACTGACTTATTCCGAACTGCGCCAGATGGCCGAGTGCGTCGGCGCATGGCTGCGGCGAAACAACATAGCTTCTGGCTCGCGTTGCGCAATCTTTGCGGATAACAGTGCTCGGTGGGTGGCCAGTTACCTGGGAATTTTTGCCCATGGCTGCGCCGCTGTTCCTCTTGATAGTAACTATCACGCCGACCAAGTTCAGAAGCTTCTGGCTGACAGTGGAGCCGTCGTCCTGTTCTGCGATGCTCGTCACTGGCAGCTGGCCGTCGAGGCGGTCGCGAACACTCCGGTAAAGATTGTGCTGCTGGATGAGCCTCCGCCGGTCGATCCCAAGGCCGCCGTCAGCAAACACGCGGCCCCACCCAAAGCTCCTCTGCCGCCACCAACTGCCAAACTGGACGCAATTCTCAAGGCTGGCACGACTGGGTTTGTCGCGGTCGAAGCAAAAGAATCCGATCTGGCCTCCCTGCTGTACACCTCGGGCACCACTTCCGACCCCAAGGGCGTGATGCTGTCGCAAGCCAATTTGGCCAGCGAAGTTACTGCAATCTGCAAGGTAGTTTCTTTTACGGAAAGCGACGCAATCCTCGGCATCCTTCCCTTGTTCCATTCTTTGGCTCAAGTCACCAACCTTCTGCTGCCACTTTCGCTCGGCGCCCGCGTGGTCTATCTGGAGACTCTGAACACCACCGAGCTTCTGCGCGCTTTACAGGAACGTGAGATTGCCGCCTTCTGTGTGGTCCCGCAGTTCTTCTATTTGATTCACGAACGCATTCAGAAAGAAATTGGCAAACGCGGTTTCTTCGCCAAGAAGGCATTCGGACTGCTCGTTGTACTGAATCGCTTTCTGCGCCAGCTCGGTATCAACGCTGGCAAAGTTTTCTTTGGAAAGATTCACGCGACCTTTGGCGACAAGATGCGCTTTCTGGTTACTGGAGGCTCGCGCTTCGACCCCGCGATTGCTTATGAATTTCACGCCATGGGCATCGACATTCTGCAGGCCTATGGGTTGACCGAGACGACTGGCGGCGCGACGGTAACCCCTCCGAAAGCGATCACGATTGGTTCAGTTGGCCAGCCGCTGCCGGGGGTTGAAGTGAAGATTCTTGATCCGCAACCGCAGGAAGATGGCTCGCCTGCACCCGGCGAGATCGCCATTCGCGGCCCCAACGTGATGCTGGGCTACTACAACCGGCCCGATGCCACTGCGGCGACAATGCAGGATGGGTGGCTTTCCAGCGGCGATCTGGGCTACATCGACAAGCGCGGCAACGTCGTGATTACGGGCCGCAAGAAGGAACTCATTGTTCTAGCGAATGGGAAGAACATTTATCCCGAAGAGATTGAGTCCTATTATCTGAAATCGGCGTTTATCAAAGAAATTTGCGTGATGGGTCTGCAAGGCGCACCCGGTGATCCAGGGCAAGAACGGCTGCACGCGGTGGTCGTACCGAACTTTGATGTGCTCAAAGAACGCAAGATCGTCAACGCGAAAGAAGCGCTGCGTTGGGATATTGAAGGCATCTCGCACGAACTGCCCAGCACCAAGCGCGTGCTCAGTTATGAGATTTGGCAGGACGAACTTCCGCGTACCACCACGCGGAAGATCAAGC
This sequence comes from Acidobacteriaceae bacterium, assembly GCA_025352065.1. GTDB lineage: Bacteria > Acidobacteriota > Terriglobia > Terriglobales > Acidobacteriaceae > JANXUC01. The sequence goes on from JANXUC010000021.1 coordinate 134,011, forward strand.
GTTTTGAAGTAGAAAAGCGTGTAAAGGAACAGATGGCGCGTGGTGGCGCAGGTGGCGAAGAGACCGCCGCGCCGCCGAAGAAAGAGCTCACACCGGAAGATCTCGACTGGCTCGACCTGCCCGACGTGCAGCGCGTCCTGCCGATCTTGCGCGAAGCCGCGAACGAGAATGCCGATTCCATCGGACCCGCTAGCAGCCTGGAACTCGACCTTGGTCTCGACTCCATGCAGCGCGTGGAATTGCTGGTCTCACTGGAGCAGGAACTCGGCGGCAAGGTCGAGGAATCACAACTGGGAGACATCTACACCGTCCAGCAGCTGGTGGACGCAGTGGTAGCGAGTGCAGTCGCGAGTGGCGGTGCGAAATCCGCTCAAGTTGCCGGCTGGAGCTCCGTTCTAACCGAGGAACCCACGGACCCGGAAGTTCTAGCGCTCAAAAAGCCCCATCTGGTCTCGACCGCCTTCTGGTTTGTCCTAGCGAAGATCGTGCATTTGATCGCGAGGCTTGTCTACCGCCTTGAAGTTACCGGCATGGATAAGATTCCCGCCAACGGTCCGTTCATTCTTTCCTCGAATCACCAGAGCTATATTGATCCCGCGATTCTGGGTGCGATCTTGCCATGGAAACATTTCTACAATCTGTTTTCCGTGGGTACCAGCGAGATTTTCGGCAAAGGCATCATGCACTGGCTCGCCGGGCAGTTGCGAGTAGTCGTGGTCGATCCCGACGCAAACCTTGTTTCAGCCATGAAAGCTGGTGCGTACGGACTGCGCAACGGCAAGATTCTGATTTTGTATCCGGAAGGCGAACGCAGCTTGGATGGCTCTCCGAAGCGCTTCAAGAAAGGTGCGGCGATTCTCGCTACTCATCTACGCGTGCCCATTGTTCCCATTGCGATTGAAGGTTTCTACGACGCATGGCCGCGCGGCAAGCCGTTCTTCCAGAAGATTACGAAGTTCACCATGACGTTTGGCGACCCCATCCCGCCGCCGGAAGGCGAGCCTTCTGAAAAGCTCTACTCGGAGATGATGGTGACAGTGAAATCCAGAGTGGTGGAGATGTGGACTGTGCTGAACCGGAACTACCGCGGGGAAACGGGTAGCGCCGCGAAGGCTGCGGACTAGCTCCGGAGCAGGTTCCGTTACTTCGCTTTCGGATGCGTCTGGTCGTAGACCTGCATCACATGCTTCACCGAGAGCTGCGTGTAGCGCTGCGTGGTGGAGAGTCTCTCGTGCCCTAGCATCTCCTGGATGGCGCGCAAATCAGCACCTTCTTCGAGCATATGTGTTCCAAAAGCGTGTCGCATTGTGTGGGGATGGAAATCCGGCGATAGCCCCTTGGCGATGGCAATTCGCTTCACGATTCGTCCGACACTACGTGAGGTGATGCGTCCACCGCGAAGGTTAATCAACAACGCCGATGTGGCTTTTTTATTCTTTTGCACGGCAGCCTGGCGCACGGTCAAGTAAGCTCGAAGCGCCGACTGCGCAGCCTCTCCGAAAGGCACATAACGTTCTTTTTTACCTTTGCCGCGGATGAGTATCGCCTTCTCCGCGTAGCGAATGTCTTCCAGATTAATTCCGGTCAACTCGGAATTGCGGATACCGCATCCATAGAGCAACTCCAGCAGCAGCAGATCACGTTCCGGAAACGAAGCAACTTCCGGCATGCCCGTATCCAGCACGCGATTCATTTCTTCTATGGAGGGAACGCGAGGCAGCTTTTTGGGTAGCTTGGGCGTCGAGACTAGGGCGGCAGGGTTCTGCTCGACCATGCCTTCACGCGCCAGCCAGCGATAGAGCGACCGAACCGCCGCCAACGCTCTCGCGACGGACGTCTTACTCAACCCACGCTCGTAAAGATGCGAGAGAAAACCACGAATACGAATGTGATCGATCTTCTTCCATTCGTCCGCGCCGATGTAGGTCGAAAGGACGTCGAGATCCTGCGCATAAGCTTTAATCGTGTGCACCGACGAATTCTTTTCTCGCAAATGTCGCAGAAATTCGTCGATAGCTTTTTCAACAGTCGTGCGGCGGATGGCGGCTTTCATGGTTTGCTCACCACGGAGTCACGGAGACACAGAGAAAAGCGAAGACAGGAAAATACCGCATTGCACAACGAAAGCCTACGAATTGCTTCGCGCACCAACATCCCGTTAAGCCCTGATCTTTCCCGCATTTCCCTTGGCACTCCTCCGTGTCTCCGTGTCTCCGTGGTGAACAGCCTCGCGAGCCTTCGCGCGCGGATGATGCTGCAAGTAGACATTCTTCAACCGGTCCAGCGCCAAATGCGTATAAACCTGCGTCGTAGAAATATCGGAGTGACCGAGAATCGTCTGCACCGTGCGCAAGTCCGCACCGTTCTCCACCATGTGCGTAGCGCAGCTGTGGCGCAGCATGTGCGGAGACACCGACCGGCCCGTGGCCTGCGCGGCAGCCCGCACCATTTGCCAAACCCGCTGGCGGCTCAACTTGCGCGCCCCACTGCCAAGAAAGATATAGGGAACGCTTTTCCCTGCCGCCAGCACCGGGCGCGCTTCGCTCAAATAATGACCCAGAGCCTCCATGGCTGACCGGCCCAGCGGCACAATGCGCTCTTTGTCGCCTTTGCCGCGCACCAGCGCGTAGCCGAGATCGAGCTTCAAGTCTTCCAATTTGACGCCTGTCATTTCTGAAACACGCAGCGCGCCAGCGTAAAACATTTCCAGCATAGCGCGATCCCGCTCCGCCAGCGCTCGCGAGATTTTTGTGTCGGCAAGAGCCTTGGGAGCGTGTAGCACAGTTTCCATTTCGTCTCGCGCCAATGCTTTGGGCAAAACTTTCCACTGTTTCGGAGAATCAATGTTCAACGTCGGATTATGCTGGATAAGATCGTCCAGCAATAAATACCGATAGAAGTGGCGCAGCGCAGAAAGCTTCCGCCCAACGGAGCGCCCGTCCACTTGATTGGCAAAGAGCTGCTGCAAGAACCCGCGAACCTCTTCCCGCCGCGCGGAAAGCAGAGTTAGTTTGCGCTGCTCCACAAACTCGGCAAACTGCAACAGATCGCTGAGATAGGCACTGACCGAGAGGCGCGCAAGACCCTTCTCCACCTTGAGATACGCGGTGAAAGACTCCAGAAGCTTCTCGTTGGAAGGGCGAACGGGCACAAAACCAGACTACGCATTATCGGACGCTGAGTGAAGTAGCAATGGCGACACCGAACTGGACGGACAACGAACTGGACGGACGTTGGCACTTCGGAATCGCTATGCTAGACTCCCCGGATATGTTCCGTATCCTGATCGCGCTCGTTCTGCTCTGCACCCTCGCGATAGCCCAAGAGAAGGCTGCTGAGCCACCTGCGGCCTCCGCGAATCCTGCGCCATCCTCCGGTGGCAGTTCTTCCTCGTCGCCCGAGATGGAGGTCTTAAAGAGTGTTCCCCCGAAGTACCCGCTCGCCGCCGTCGAGAAGGGGATCTTTGGGCAGGTACTTCTGCGAATCCTCGTCACCGAGACCGGAGAGGTGGAAAGCGCTGAGGTTGTAAGCGGGGAGGAGGTTCTTAGGCAGCCTGCTTTGGACGCCGTCAAGCAATGGAAATTTAAGCCCTACGTTGAAGACGGCAAACCGATCAAAGTAAAGACCACGATTCCTATCAATTTCCACAAGGCAGTTCGAGTGGAAGCCGAACGCGGAAAACTCACCTATCTGCCTGCCGGCGTCACAGCTGGCATGTTGGTTCACCGGGTGGATCCGGTATACCCTTCCCTCGCAATAGCAAACCGTCGACAGGGCGCCGTCGTCTTTCATGCCTTGATCTCCAAAGATGGCCGAGTTGAGAATTTAACTGTCGTTTCTGGACCGAAGGAATTTGTCCCTGAAGCGAGCGCCGCAGTAAAGCAATGGCGCTACAAACCTTATCTGCTCATGGGAGAGCCCGTAGAAGTTGAGACAACTATTGAGATCCATTTCGCGCTAAGCCCCTACTAATCTGGGACTCACTGCGCTGACCCAGGAAGTTCCTGCGTGTTGCGCCGCCTTGAGCTTTCCAGCGCAACGAAGACGTAGTTAAAATGCTGGGGCAATATTTTCAACTGTGCTAAGCTTCTGCGCTATGTTCCGATATTTGCTTCCGCTGACGCTGCTGGCTGCAGCAGGATACAGCCAGGATAAGCCCGCCGAGCTACATCTTCCACCGTCAGCAAGTTCTCAACCGACGACGCCCGCGAACCCGGCACGGCTCCCAAGCCCCGGGTCTTGAAGAGTTTCCCTGCGGACTACCCAACAGCCGCGCAAGAGGCAGGAATTCAGGAGCAGGTCCTTCTCCAGATTGTGATTTCAGAAACGGGAGACGTAGAGAGCGCGGAGGTTCTGAGCGGAGACGATGCTCTTACGAAAGCCGCTCTTAATGCCATCAAGAAGTGGAGGTTCGAGCCAACGATCTTAGGTGGGAAACCAAGCAAGGTGCATGCTACGATTCCGTTCAATTTCCATTTTAACAACAAAACCACAGACGGGAAAGAGGTACGAGGTAGCGGAACTATTTTTGGGGGTAACCATGGCAAGACTGAGAAACTGCCGTCCAATGTCGTCAAGGGATGGTTAATTCATCGTGTGGACCCAGTGTATCCACGCGCGGCCAAAATAAATCACGTACAAGGCGTAGTCGTTCTGCATGCCATCATCGGTAAAGATGGCCTTGTCACAAATTTGACGCCTGTGTCGGGACCGCAGGAATTGGTCCAAGCGGCGATTGGCGCTGTACAGCAGTGGCGTTACACGCCCTATCTGGTTTTAGGTGAGCCGGTAGAAATCGATACGACCATTGGGGTCAATTTCTCATTTAAACCCTATTAATTTTCTCGCGTTAATTCGCTGCCCTCAGCAGTTCCCTCGCATACAGCACCCCTTCCGGCGTCTCCTCGTGCTTAAAGTAGGCGTAGACATTGAGACCCTGCGCGGTGTGCGCTCCCAGGGTTTTCAACATAGCGGCGCGTTCTTCAGCGGGATAGCTCGCTTTGCGGAAGCGGTAGTAGGCGAAATCGGCGGTCGTCACGTCGGGAGATGCCATAGTTTCGCTTTCTGCGACGCAGAGCGCAACGTTGCGATCCTTCAATAAGCTCCAGGTTTCATCCACAAACCAGGATGCGTTCCGAAACTCGAAAGCTGTTCGCAACGTGCGCGGTAGATGGGCAAGGAAGTCTTGGAGTAACGCAGGATCGAATTTCAAGTTTGGCGGCAATTGGAACAGCACCGGACCCAGCTTCCCTGCCCTCGCCAGAGGTTCGATGGAAGTCAGGAATCGCGACAAAAATTCTTCCACGCCCTTCAACCGTTTGATGTGAGTAATCATCTGGTGCGCTTTCACGCCGAAACGAAAGTGCTCCGGTGTGTCGGCAATCCAGTTGTTGAGCGTGCTTTCCTTCACCAACTGGCGGAAGGTGAAGTTCACTTCTACCGTATTGAGCTGCGTTCCGTAGTGCTTGAGGAATTTCTTCTGCGCGAGTTTTGCCGGATAGAAATCTGGTTTCCAGCCCGCATACGCCCAGCCCGACGTGCCTGCATAAAGTTGCGCCATGTGCACGAGATTGCCTGAACGCGAGGCGAGTCGTCAAAGCGGAAGTTTCTTTTTCGGCTTCGTAGGCTCGGCTTGCGCGGCGATATCAACGCCCGTGTCGTCAGCCGCAACCCGCGCCAACTTAGGCAGCTCCTGCTTCAGCGTGAGCACTGGTGCAAACAAATCGCCCATCTTCTCGCAACGTTCCAACACCCGCGGTGCCTCAAATACGAGCAGCTCGGCCTTCTTCTTACGATGAACCTGTTCCACTTCTTCCCAAGTCACCGGAGTCGAAACCGTAGGCCGTTCCCGCGCACGCAACGAATAAACTGAGACAGTCGTTTTGTGTTCGTCGTTCTGGCTCCAGTCGATGAAGACTTTGCCGTTGCGCACATTCTTCTTCATCTCGGAAACAACAAGCTCCGGGTGGCGTTCTTCCATCAAACGCGCTGCGGCATGGGCAAACGCTTTGGTCGCGTCATACTTCACTGGAGTATTCAGCGGCACATAAATCTGCAGGCCTTTCGAGCCGGAAGTTTTCGGAAAACTCTGCAAGCCAAATTGCTCGAATACTTCGCGCAGCCACAATCCCACCTGTGCACATTGCACCACGTTCGCGGGAGGGCCAGGATCGAGGTCAAACACCATCATGGTCGGGCGCGGCAGGTCCTCCGCCAAGGACAGCGATGTGTGCATCTCCAACGATGCCAAATTTGCCATCCAGACGAGAGTTGGCAAATCGTTGGCCAAAATGTAGTCCACGGTTCGCCGATTGTGCCGGCTGTAGATGGGCGCCGTCTTCAGCCAATCGGGACGATGCTTAGGAGCATTTTTTTCATAAAAGAATTCGCCGTCGACGCCGTCCGGATAGCGCTTCATGGTCAACGGACGTCCCGTCAAATGCGGCACCAGGAAGGGCGCCACGCGGACGTAGTAGTCCAGCACCTGGCGCTTTGTAAAGTCCGCCGCTGGATACAGAATCTTGTCCAGATTCGACAGAACGAGCCGACGGCCCTGCACTTCGATTTTTGCGGATTCCTTTGCCATCGGAGTTCCCTGCCATTGTGCCTCAAAACTCTCGCCGAGGGTTCACTGCAGTTTGACAAGCGCGCTTTCCGCCAACTACCTTCAAACTATTCGTCGTAAGAGTGTCTAAATAGTTAGCGCTCAACAGTCGTGGAGGTTCCATGCGAGTTTCCGTCCAGGATTCTAGAAGATACTGCCAAATGGCCATTCTTGGCTCTCTATTTGCTTTCGCTTCTTTTTCCGCCGCACAAGATGTCTCCGCCTTCGAGAAACACGTGACAGTGAAGAAGCTCGCGAACGGCCTTACTGTCGTCATTTGCGAACGCCCCGAAGCGCCTGTTTTCTCCTTCTTTACTCACGTTGATACCGGTTCCACGCAGGAAGACATTGGACAATCGGGCCTGGCGCACATGTTCGAGCACATGGCCTTCAAGGGCACTGACAAGATTGGCACCAAGAATTATCCCGCCGAGAAACTTGCGCTGGCAAAAGTTGAGCAGACTTACGCCGCCTACAATCTGGAGCGCCGGAAGCGCGTGGGCCGCGATGAAGAAAAGCTGAAAGCACTGCTAAAAGCCTGGGACGACGCCATGGCCGAAGCGAACAAACACACTGTGCTGAACGAATTCGGCCAGATCATCGAGAACAATGGCGGCGAGGGTCTGAACGCCTTCACCAACAGCGACGAAACCGGCTACAACTATTCGTTCCCTTCCAACCGGGTCGAACTGTGGGCCTATCTCGAATCGGAACGCTTCCTGCATCCCGTGCTGCGTGAATTCTACAAGGAACGCAACGTAGTTATGGAAGAGCGCCGCATGAGAACGGATAGCGCTCCCATCGGACGTCTGATCGAACAGTTCGGGTCCGCGGCCTTCGTTGCGCATCCCTACCATCGGCCCGTGGTGGGATGGATGTCCGATCTGCAATCTTTTTCTGCCACGGACGCAAAGCGTTTTTACGATAAGTACTACGTTCCAGCGAACATGACAGTAGCCATAGCCGGCGACGTGAAGGCTGCCGAAGTCCTGCCCGTCATCGAGAAATATTTCGGCCGCTTGCCCGCCAAGCCCAAGCCCGAAGAACTTAGCACGGTCGAGCCGCCGCAAATGGCTGAGCGCCGCGTGGTATTGCACGACCCGTCGCAGCCCTTCTTTATTGAGGGCTATCACCGCCCCGACTACCGCGACAAGGACGATGCCGTCTACGATGCAATTGGCGACCTGATGTCGAACGGACGCACTTCGCGGCTGTATCGCGGCTTGGTTCGGGATAAGAAAATTGCCGCCCAAACCGCTGGCTTCGGCAACTATCCCGGCCAAAAATATCCCAATCTTTTCGTCTTCTATGCCGTTCCACTTCCGGGCCACACCAACAAAGAGATGGAATCGGCAATTCACGTTGAAATCGAACGCATCAAGAATGAAGACGTCTCGTCCGACGAATTAAAAATGCTCAAGACGCGCGCGAAAGCTGGGCTCTTGCGCAGCCTCGGCGAGAATGAAGGTCTGGCGCAGGCTCTGGGTACCACGCAGGCCCGCTACGGCGATTGGCACGAGCTCTTCCGCCAGGTAGATCGCATCGACAAATTAACCGCCGCCGACATTCGGCGAGTTGCGAACAAAACTTTCCTACCGACTAATCGCACCGTAGGCGTGATTGAAACGGAAGGCAGCTCCAAGAGCGCCGCGAGCCAGGGAACTGAATAATTATGAGCCGACACACATTACGCCGCAGTCTTATTCGTTTCCTTGCCGCTGTCGTCTTCGGTTTTGCGACTTCGCATTCCGATGCGCAGGTTGCTCCCTCCTGGAAAGACGTCAGGATTCCCGCTCTGCACGCCTTCAAGCCGCAGCAACCGAAACGAATCGAATTGCCGAATGGCATGGTCCTCATGCTGCAGGAAGATCACGAGCTGCCGATCATTGACGGATTCGCACGGATCCGTGGCGGTTCGCGGGAAGAACCTGCCGAGAAAATTGGCCTTGTCGATATCTTCGGCGATGCTTGGCGCACCGGTGGAACAAAAACGAAAACCGGCGACGAACTCGATGACTTTCTCGAAGCGCGCGCCGCGAAGGTCGAAACCGGGGCGATGCTCGATTCGACAAATGTTTCCTTCTCCTGCTTGAAGGCGGATTTTGAAGACGTCTTCGCCATCTTCAACGACGTACTGAAGAACCCGGAATTTCGGCAGGAAAAGATCGATCTCGCCAAAGATAACAACGGCGCGGAAATTGCCCGTCGCAATGACAATGCATCCGGCATTGCGGGCCGGGAAGCGAACAAGCTTGGCTACGGAGAGCAAAATCCGTATGCGCGTGTTGCAGAATTCGCGACGATCGCTGCCATCAAGCGGCAGGATTTGATCGATTGGCACAATACACACGTTCATCCCAACAACATCCTGCTTGGCATCGTCGGCGATTTCGATTCCACCGCCTTGGAAGCCAAGCTGCGCGCAGCCTTTGAGTCTTGGCCTAAAGGCCCAGCTGCAGTCAGCTCCAAGGTCGATCCACAACCTGCCAAGCCTGGCTATTACTTAGTCGAGAAGAAAGACGTCAATCAAAGCAACATCAACATGGTCGAGTTGGGAACCAAGCGCAGCAATCCGGACTACTACGCGATTACTGTTTTCAACGAGGCCTTCGGCGGCGGATTCTCCTCGCGCCTGTTCAGCAATATTCGTTCCAAGAAGGGCCTCGCTTACGGTGTCGGGGGCGGCGTTGGTGCATCTTTCGATCACGACGGGCTAGTCCATCTCTCCATGGGGACCAAGAGTTCCACAACTGTGGAGGCCATCCAAGCGCTGTACGAAGAAGTAGACGCGCTCAAGACAAACCCGCTGAGCGCCGACGAAATTCGTCGCGCAAAAGATTCGATTCTGAATTCGTTTATTTTCAATTTCGATTCGCCCGCCAAAGTCCTTCGCGAACGCATGGCGTACGAGTTTTACGGATACCCTTCCGACTATCTCGAGCGCTACCGCACTGGGATTGAGAAGGTTACGCCCGCGGATGTCGCTCGCGCGGCCACGAAGTATGTTCGCAAAGATCAGTTCGCGGTGCTGGTGGTAGGGAATACGGCTGAGTTCGATAAACCGCTCGCCAGCATGGGCGCGGTCACGAACGTGGACATTACGATTCCCGGTGCACCAGCCGACGCTCAATCTGAAGAACAGGAAAAACCAGCCGCGACTTCGAACCCCGAAGGCAAAGCTTTAGCCGCGAAAGTCGCCGAAGCCATGGGCGGATTGGACAAGTTGAAGTCCATCCACGCGATGAAGATGACGATCTCTCTCACCGAAAAAGCACCGCAAGGAGACGTCAAGACGCCTCTGGAATCAACCCTGGTATGTCCCGACACAATGCACGCCGAGGTTCAAACCCCTGGTGGAAAGCTCACGATTGTAGTCAGTCCCGACGCAGGCTTTGTGGTTACGCCAGATGGACAGGTCCACGACTTCCCATCCGCGCAAAAGACAGATACTGTTCTTCAGGTGAAACGAGATTTAGTCTGTATGGCGCAACACGCCGACGACCCCGCTTACTCCTTCACGGCGGCTGGAACGGAAAAAGTTGGATCGCTTGACGCTCGTATCGTGGATGTTGCTGGTCCGGGCGTGACGATCCGCTGGTATGTTGATCCCGCCAGCGGACGAATTCTGCGCGAAACCTACCAAGCCATGGGGCAGTCGGGTCCGTTCGAAGGGGCGACAAATCTTTCCAACTGGAAAACCGACAATGGCATTACACTGCCGACAACTCATGCCAATCAGCAAAACGGCAAAGACTCCAGCGTCGCCGAGTTCACGGCAGTAAAGTTCAATCCGACGGTCGATCCAAAGCTGTTCCAAAAGCCAGTGGCCGAACCGAAACCCGCGCAGTAGAGACAACCGGGTGCCCCGTCCTTCTTTCGCGTTCTTTGCGAAAGAGGGCGGGGTTTTCGCAAGGCGGCATCCGATCCCTAATCGCGCTCATATAGGAAGAGATTGAAAAACCCCGCCCTGTCGCACAGTACGCGACAAGGAAGGGGCACCCACGGCGCTACCGGCTTTTCAGCGACGCCATATCAATCACAAACCGATACCGCACGTCGCTCTTCAGCACGCGCTCGTAGGCTTCGTTGATCTTCTGGATCGGAATCACTTCGATGTCGCAGGCGATCTTGTGCTGGTCGCAGAAGTCCAGCATTTCCTGCGTCTCGCCAATGCCGCCAATCGCCGAGCCAGCCAGACTGTGACGACCACCAGTCAATGAAAACGCACCCACCGATAGAGGCTTTTCCGGAAGCCCCACCAAAACCATCGTCCCATCCACGCGCAGCAATTTCAGGTATTCGTTCCAGTCAACGTCGGCTGAAACCGTGTTCACGATCAGATCAAAATAGCCTTTAAGCTTGGGAAAAGTCGCACGATCGGAAGTCGCGTAGAAATGATTGGCGCCCATCCGCTTGCCGTCGTCGATCTTTTTGAGCGTGTGGCTCAAGACTGTGACCTCGGCACCCAGCGCATGCGCAATCTTCACGCCCATATGGCCGAGTCCACCCATGCCGACAATCGCAACCTTCTTTCCAGGGCCAGCTTGCCAATGTTTTAGCGGCGAGTATAGCGTGATCCCAGCACACAACAGAGGCGCGCAGGCATCCAGCGGCAGGTTCTTGGGCATGCGGAGAGCATAATTCTCGTCCACCACAATCTTGTCGGAATACCCGCCGTAGGTTGTTGCACCGTCTTTGTCTTTCGCGTTGTAAGTCCATGTCGCGCCGTTCGTGCAATATTGTTCCAGCCCGCGTTGGCAGGAGGTGCAGGTGCGACAAGAATCCACGAAGCAGCCCACGCCAACCTTATCGCCCACTTTATGCTTGGTGACCTTGCTGCCCACCGCCGCCACCACTCCGGCAATCTCGTGCCCAGGAACCATGGGAAACGTTGCCCCGCCCCACTCATCCCGTGCCTGGTGGATGTCGGAATGGCAGACGCCGCAGTATTGAATGTCAATCACAACATCATGTTCGCGCGGATCACGCCGCTCAAACGAAAACGGGGCCAGAGAAGCCTTGGCAGACCCGGCGGCATAGCTTTTAGATGCAGTCATAAGTTCCTTCTTTCCATGAAAATCGATGAAGAATAGACTCTAAAAATAGCTTTCGGTCTACTCAATTGCCCGAGTTTCTACCGTAACCGAATCTCCCCTCGTTAGTCTAATAGTTTCGCGGCAATTTTCACGGAACCAGCGGACTTAGGCCTGCGTATCTGAAAAAGCAATCTCACCTGGGAGGTGAAGTGCGTCTGGTCGCTCAATCCTTGTCGTTGCCACCGCTTTCGCAGCAATCACAAGCCTCGCTCACGCCGATGAATGGAAGAAGACTTTTTCCACCGCCGGACGCCCGGAAGTCCGCATTAACAACAACGATGCGTCCATCGAAGTCCCCGCTACTGATCGAAAAAACATCGAAATCCGCGTCATTACGAAGGGCTTCAATATTCCCGGCAAATTGCGAATTACCGACAACCAAAGCGGCAACACCATCAGCGTTGAAGTTCACCGCCCTTCCCATGGCCTTCACATCAACTGGAGTTACACTGGTACGCGCATTGAGGTCGAAGTTCCCCGCGAGGCTAACCTCGATCTGCACTCCGGCGACGGCCACATTCGCGTGAACGACGTAAAAGGCGATCTTCGCCTCGATACTGGTGACGGCCACATTGACGCTAACCGCCTGGACGGCAAGCTCCACGCACGCACCGGCGACGGTCACATGACGATTGACGGCCGCTTCGACGATCTCGACCTTCGCACCAGTGATGGCCACATCGACGCCACCGTCAACCCGGGCTCCGTCATGAGTAATGCTTGGAGCGTTCAAACTGGTGACGGAAGAGTGGATTTACGCCTACCGGAGACCATGAATGCCGACATCGACCTGCATACTGGCGACGGACGCGTAGTTGTGGATCTACCTCTCACCGTATCCGGCGAAATGGGACACTCCGACATTCACGGCAAACTCAATGCGGGTGGTGCCGAGTTCAGGGTTCGTACCGGCGATGGCAGTATCCGCATCGGGAAGATTTAAAGCCGCAATCTCGCGGAGAATCACCCCTAGGGTACTTAAGAAGGCATTCATTCCGTGGCACGAACCACCGAATGCGTTGACGCGCCTCTGGTTCGCGCACTATCCTTGAACGCAGTGGGCTTGGCTACTCGTCTGGCACCCGACTTTCAAGAAAAGGCCTCAAGCTGGTACCTCAGCGCCAAGTGATGGAAAAGAAACAGGAAAACAGCAAATCTACGCCCGTTGCCGAAGCTTCGGGAACATCCTCGGAGAGTCCCTCTTCCCACCGCATCTCGAACGGCCAGCGCCACGGCGTCGTAGCGATCATCCAGGCACGTATGAGGTCTTCCCGCCTGCCGGGAAAAACGATGGCCGACGTTGAAGGTAAGCCCATGCTTTGGCATGTGCTGAACCGCGTGCAGCAGGTCCGCCGAGTGGATCGCGTAGTAATAGCTACCTCTACCGCTGCCGCCGACGACGTCATTGCCGAGTTTTGCAAGACCTTTGGCATCGCCTGCCACCGCGGCAGCGAAACTGACGTTCTAGACCGCTTCTATCAAGCCGCTCGTGCCGAACACGCCGATACTGTCGTTCGCGTCACGGCCGACTGCCCGTTGATTGATCCTGCGATTATCGACCAGGTCATTGAGCAGTACCAGGCTGGCGACTTGGATTACGCCTCCAACGCCATGGTACGAACCTACCCGGACGGCCTCGATACCGAAGTCTTTTCCGTCGCGGCTCTCGAAACTGCATGGCGGGACGGCCACATGAGTTCGGATCGGGAGCACGTGACGCCTTATTTGCGCTCTGGCAAGTTTCGCACGGCCAATCTGACCAACCCCGACCTGACTTCGACTACGGATCATTACCGCTGGACCGTGGATGAACCGGTCGACCTTGACTTCGTGAGAGCGGTTTACGCGGCTTTCCGGGATAAGCCGAGCTTTGGGATGGAAGACATCCTCCAGTTGGTCCGGAAGAATCCAAATTTGGGATCGATGAACCACAGCGTGGTTTCAAACGGGGGCTACTACCTTAGCCTGTACCGGGAAGCCAAGGCCAAAGCCGCTCCGCCGTTGAACATTACGGCTTCCAAAGCATGGCTCGAACGCGCGCGCGCTGTCATTCCCGGCTGTGCGCAAACCTTTAGCAAAGGCTACACGCAGCATGTCCGTGGCGTAGCGCCAATGCTGCTGGATCATGGCAAGGGCTGCCGTGTATGGGATGTGGACGGCAATCAATACATTGACTTCATTCAAGGCCTCTTGCCCAACATCCTCGGCTATGCGCACGAGGGAGTGAACGCCGCAGTCGCCAAACAACTCGCGCAGGGACATAGCTTTTCGCTGGCGCATCCGCTGGAAGTCGAATTGGCCGAACGTTTAGTCCGGCTCATTCCCTGCGCCGAAATGGTGCGCTTCGGCAAAAACGGCTCCGACGCCACTTCGGGCGCGGTTCGCGCGGCTCGCGCTAAAACCGGCCGCGACCGCATCGCCTGCTGTGGCTATCACGGCTGGCAGGATTGGTACATCGGCAGCACCGCCCGCAACGCAGGCGTTCCCAAGGCGGTTCGCGAACTGACCCATCCTTTCCCCTACAACGACCTCGCCGCACTGGAAAAGACTCTCA
>JANXUC010000074.1 GCA_025352065.1 Acidobacteriaceae bacterium
AACGCATAGCATTGGCTGCTACAAGGTAGCTTCACCGCTTTGTCGCCTGGAATTGCTTCTGCCACGACGCGCATAGAAGATTAGCCCCGTGAAAATCGAACCTTGCAGCAATAGTTTCGAGAACGCGATGTTCCACGGTGCCAGCACAGGCAACCAGCCAGAGTGTGCCTGTGATGGATTCAGTACCAGATAGGTCAAGAGAGGAAGAAACACTACTGCCGGAACCATTGCCAAAGGGGCCCCGAACAGAAAAAGTTGGTTGCGGCGATCCCAAAACATAGCATCAGTCTACGTCGCCAGCTGTGCGAAATTGATAAAATTGTGTTGCACGCAGTTCCCTAACCTTTCCGCGAGTCCGCCGTCTAATGCCTGACCGGAGTCAAGGACAAGTATGCCGGGGACGGCGTTCTTACTCCAAGAGTTATTCCTAAGTTTTGCGTCGCGGAGAGCCATGACGAAGACGAAAACCGTGACCAAACCCCTGACCGGGACCTGGCTCCGAAGCATGGTGGCCGTGCTGTTACTGGCCTCTTCGGCGCATGCCAAGGATGAGCTTGCTGCGGCGCATCCGGCTGTCTTTGCTCCGCTGCATATTCCTCATCTGGATCAAGCACCCACCGCCAATGACTTCCTCGGCATGGAACCGTCTCCCGCTGTCGCTGGGAAAATGCTCAAGTTTGAAGGTTTTCTACAGCGCGACCCCAAGGACGGCGCGCCGGTTTCGCAAAAGACGCAAGTCTACGTTGGTTATACCGACAGGAATTTGTATGTGGTCTGCCTGTGTTTCGATTCCGAGCGGCATAAGATTCGGTCGCGCCTCGGTCGCCGCGAAGCTATCGAAGACGACGATAAGTTTGGTTTTGTGCTCGATACCTTTCACGACAAAAAGCACGGTGTCTTTTTTTATTTAAATCCCATGGGAGTGCAGCAGGACGGCATCTGGACCGAAGGCAACAACCAGCCCGACTACTCCTTCGACATGCTCTGGAATTCCGACGCCAAGCTCACGCCGCAAGGCTACATGGCGTTTTTCGAAATACCATTCCGTTCACTGCGGTTTTCCCCGCAGGAGAATCAAAATTGGGGAATATTTTTCGAGCGCGACATTCGACGGAACAACGAGAACGCTTTCTATCCCCATATTTCTAGCAATGCGCAGGGTTTCCTGAGCCAGGAAACACAAATGGATGGCATGGAGAAAATTTCTCCTGGGCGCAACCTGCAGTTTATTCCATATGCGTCGATGCGGACATTCCGGGAGCTCGATGATCGCGATCCTGACCATCCGCACTTTCACGGCAAGCACCTCGAACCGCGCTTTGGGATGGACGCTAAAGCGGTGATCAAAGACGCGTTTGTTTTGGATGCCACCGTCAATCCGGATTTTGCGCAAGTCGAATCGGATGAGCCACAGGTTACGGTGAACCAGCGTTTCGAAGTCTTCTTCCGCGAGAAGCGGCCGTTCTTTCTTGAGAACTCAACTTATTTTGATACTCCCATCAATCTTGTATTTACGCGGAGGATCGTCGATCCGGAATACGGAGTGCGTCTGACAGGGAAGCTGGGCCCGTGGGCCATTGGGACACTGTTCGCGGACGACAAAGCACCCGGGAGGAGCGTGCCTTCTTCCGATCCGCTTGCCGGCGCCAAGGCCTATTACAGTGTCGTGCGGGTGAGTCGCGATATTGGTAAGGAGTCGTCGATTGGGATACTGTACACCGACCGGCATACTGTCGGCTTCTCAACTACGCTCTGCACCTCCGAGCCGTGCACGATCGCCGCGAATCGGGTAGGAGGGGTCGATGCAAAGCTCAAGCTCAGCCCGAGATTTACTATTGCTGGGCAGGCCGTAACCGGCTTCACAAAGTTCAGCGACGGAACCCACAAGGGCGGGCCTTCCTACAAACTGACCGAGGAGTACAGCTCGCGCAACTGGGAGCACAACGCCCTTTATAACGACACGGCCGAAAATTTTGAAACGGCGACGGGCTTCTTCCGGCGTCCAGATTTCCGGCGGTTCAACCAGTTCACCCTACGCCGCTTTCGGCGAGAAGGGAAAATAGTGCAATGGCATGGGCCCGGTCTGGTTACGAACTCCACCTGGGACCACAGCGGCACCCGTCTGGAGTACTTTGCCAACGCGAACTACCGTTTCATTTTTCAACGCCAGAGCGTGCTTGGTTTTTTTGCAAATATCGGCCATGAGCGACTGCGCCCGAAAGACTACTCCGCGCTGCTGACCAACCAAGACTACGCCCATAACACGCGGGGCTTCTTTTTTCAGATGGGTTACTTCAAACAGCTCTCGCTGAACGGAGAGCTTAGCTGGGGCCGCTCGACGAATTTCGCCCCGGCGGACCCGGTGGGCGGGATATGTCTGAACAGTGGAGCGCCAGCGGTCACCGAGGCTTGCCCACCGGTTTTGGCAAACTCGAACTATGCGCAAATCGACGCCACAATTCGCCCGATCAAGAGTCTGGCAATCAGCAATTCCTATTTACTCTCCCGATTGACTCGATACCACGACGATCTTCCGGGAAACTCCGTCTTCAACGATCACATTATTCGTTCCAAATGGAACTACCAGTTTACGCGCGATTTCTCGCTGCGCTTGATCGGACAGTACTCCACATTGCTGGCGAATTCAGCACGTACTTCGCTGCAGTCCACGAAGAACTTTAATGCCGATGTGCTGTTCACCTATTTGGTGCATCCGGGGACGGCGGTTTATGTGGGTTACAACAGCAATTTGCAGAATCTTGATCCGGCGCTGGGACTGGATCCGAATGGGAATATCAATCGGACGCGGGACCACTTCATTAATGACGGGCGACAGTTTTTCGTGAAGCTTTCGTATTTGTTCAGGTATTGAATCGACTAGCTGTCTCCGCGTACGTTTTTTCGCCCAAACCGTAGTCTGATCAAGAAGCCCATAGTTGTGACCAGCAGCAAGGCCGAGCCGCAGTCGAGCAGGAAGGGCAGCCACCACAGGCGGTGCAAAGTCGGGTGGCGGGTGAACCAAAACCCTAAACAACCGAGAAGGCCACAAAGAAATGGAACCAGCGAAAAACCTGTCCGATTTATGCGAGAGTAGATCGCTCCACTGAGGTAGCCAATCGCGATCAGAACAAACATCACGATGAGCGCACCCGAAATTGCCCAGCGAATATTCATGTACTAAGAACGCTGCAGCAATTTCCTCTTGCGCTACTTCGCTGCGTAGACCGTCTTGCCGCCAACGACTGTGCGCAAAACTTTTGTCTCCAACAATTTTGCGGGGGTTGTGCCGGTGATGTCTCGGTCCAGTACAACGAAGTCGGCCAGCATCCCCGCAGCTAGCCGCCCCTTATCTTTTTCAGCAAATTCTGCAAAGGCTGATCCGCTCGTATAAGCGGCAATCGCTTCATCCATGCTGATGCGTTGCGCAGGGAAGTATTCTTTCTTGCCGTCTTCGCTGCGGCGGGTGGTTGCCGCGTAAAGGCCGCGGAAGGGCGAGATGGATTCAACTGGAAAATCCGTGCCAAACGCGAGCGGCACGCCGTTCCGCAAGAATTCCTGCCATGCATAGGAATGTTCGGCGCGCTTCGGGCCGAGCCGCGCCTGTGCCCAATTCATATCCGTCAGGAGATGGCTGGGCTGCATGGACGCAATTATTTTCAATTCCTTGAAGCGAGCAGACTGATTTGGTGCCAGCACTTGCGCATGCTCAATGCGGAATCGCAGGTCCGGCTTAGCTTCTTTCTTTGGCGTGTCTTGGCTCGGGACTTCCTTGCCGGAAGAATCCTTGTTCTGCGAAGGCTTGAGCGCTTCGGCAAAGGCATCCAGGGCCATTTCTGTGCCGCGGTCTCCTATCGCATGCAGGCCAATCTGGAAGCCAGCGTGAATGCGTTCCTTGACGATTGCATTCAACTTGTCCTGCTCGTAGCGTGGCAATCCAGAGTTGCCGGGATCATCGGAGTAAGGAGCCAGCATAGCCGCTGTCTTCGAACCGAGTGAACCGTCCATAAAGCCCTTCAACATGCCAGTATGGAGGAGAAGGTCGTTCTGCGGATGTGCGGCACGATGCGCTTGCAGGGTTTCCAGCGAATCATCAAGCGGGAGCCATTCGCGGATGCGCAGCGTGAGCTTGCCTTCTTTTTCCAGTTCTTCAAAAATTTGAAAATCTTCCCACGAGGAATTGTCTTGTGCGGACGTTACGCCCCAGCGAGCCGCCTCTTCGAGCGCTAACTCAAGGGCCATCCGCCGTTTGCTATGATCTGGTTTTGGAATCACTGCCCATACCGCTGCCTGTGCAGTCTCGCGCAAAATCCCGGACGGTTCGCCGGTATCCAGACGGTCAATCTTGCCGCCCTGGGGATCTTTGCTGGCTACCGAGATGCTCGCCAGTCGCAACGCCTTGGTGTTTGCCACCGCGATGTGCTCGTCCACTCGGACAAGAAATACGGGGATGTTCGGTGCGACCTCGTCCAAGTCCCAACGCGACGGCAATTCCTTTACCGGCCACATCGTGTGATCCCAGCCGCGTCCCACAATCCATTCTCCTGGCTTGGCGGTTTCGACCTTTTCGCGAACGCGCTTACGAAAGTCGTCTAGCGACTTGGTACCGGCAAGGTCCACTTCAAGCTTCGCAAAACCTCCGCTGGCCAGATGTGTGTGCGCGTCGTTAAAACCGGGCATTACAAAATGCCCGCCAAGGTCTATGACCTGGGTCGAGGGCCCCTTGTGCTTCATCAGGTCGACGGTTTTACCGACGGCGAGAATACGGCCATCTTTTACGGCGACAGCTTCGGCACGCTGAATCTCGTGAAAGGAGGAGGCGCCGGGCACGCCTGTATAGATATTGCCGTGAGTGAAGATGGCGTCGGCCTTGGGTGCGGGTGGCTCTTCGGCCCAAGCGTTCCCCGTACCGCAAGCTGTCAGCAGGAGAATTACGATCGCGCTCATTCTTAGATGTCTCATTCGATAACCTCCGTAAGCGCAAGCACAGCTAGCAAAATTCTACATAGACCCAGTTCGCGTCCGCTGCAGTCGAACCACTCTTGTAATGTGTGAGCGCCGCCGCCCCGGCCGCCGCCGCCGAGTGCAATGGCCTGCCTGCCCATCGATAGAGGAATATTTGCGTCGGTGGAAGCGCGCTGCACCTGAGCGGGGTTGTCGAGATGTTTGTCCACCGCGCGAATCACCTGCAATATCTGAGCGTCAGCGGCGAGATCGCCAGCTGGACGGTTCCCGATGGTGGCGATTTCGGCGGTTATTGAAGATTGTCGCAAACCGTTCCGCGGAGTTTCCTGTTCCGATTCGACAGCGAGTTCGATTGCCGACCGCAAAGCTGCTTCCAGACGGTCAACTTCGGCCGCAGAGGCGGAGCGAATATCCACTCGCATGCTGGCCGATTCTGGAATGGAGTTGACCGAGGTTCCTCCACGAATCACACCGATGTTCGTCGAACTCTTCGGATTGTGCGGGATAGGGGTTCGGCTGAAGCTCTCAATCGCACGCGCCAAGACCACAATTGGGTTTGGAGCACCAAAATCACTCCAAGAATGGCCGCCCGGTCCTCGGACAGTGACCTCAAAGCGCCGACTGCCCAGCGCTTCGCCGATGATCACGTCCGTGCCCGCGCCATCCAGAATCACATTGTAGGCAATGGAGTCCTGCCACTGCGACTGCGCGAAAATGTGGCGCATGCCGCGCAGGTCGCCTTCCCCTTCTTCTCCTACGTTTCCGATGAAAAGCACTGGATTTCGCGGATGAATCGCCGTTGCTTGCAGCGCTCCGGCGATTCCCAAGAGCGCGGTCAGGCCCGCGCCGTTGTCGGAAACACCCGGGCCCAATAGCTTGCTGCCATCTTCGCGGATGTCGAGCGAAGTATCTGCTGGGAAAACCGTGTCAATGTGCGCACTTACGGCAATGTAAGGGCTAGTTTGGCTCGGCCCTTCGCCCGGATGGATGCCAAAAACGTTGCCTACTTCGTCTATGTGAACTTCATCTAGCCCCAGTTCGCAAAATCTCTCAGCCAGCCACAGACCCCGCGCTGTTTCGCCAAACGGGGGGGCGGGAACCCGCGCCATCTCAATTTGCCACTGCCGCAGCCTAGGCTCGGAGGCGCGGAACCAATCGCAAGCCTGCCGAACTTCCGGCAGAGTGGACAGATGAGCTATGTGTTGCTCGGGTGAGGCTTCAATTTCTGCGGGAATCTTTGGGGTTGCAGGCATCCGGGTTGACGTCAATCTTACAGGCTCCTAGCCTCTGGCTGCTAGCTCCTAATTGCTTGAGGCGGGCGGGAGCCACGCTCAGAGAAGTGGCTTCCAGGCAAGCGAGGAGCCAGAAGCCCGCAGCCCTCTAAATCTCGTCTTCGCCCGACCCGCCAAGCGTAAATCCGCCAATTTCGTCGCTGAACTCAATCAGGTGCCGATACTGGTCATACCATTCCGTGGAGGCTTCGTAGAGGAACATGCTGCCTTGGTAGGGCCATCCCAGCTGTACAATTCCAAGTTTGCCAACATGCGTTCGGAGCCAGCGGGCATCTTCTACGTCGTCAG
Source organism: Acidobacteriaceae bacterium (assembly GCA_025352065.1). Taxonomy (GTDB): domain Bacteria; phylum Acidobacteriota; class Terriglobia; order Terriglobales; family Acidobacteriaceae; genus JANXUC01. Next base: position 6,543 of record JANXUC010000074.1, read on the forward strand.
TGCCGCCGAACCGGGCGTCGGTCAAATGCTGAATGAGATCGTCGAGATCCTCACGTTCCAGCGTCCACGAATGCATGGTCAAGAACGCCGCGCCGGAGTGCTTGGCAAGCTCGACGAAGTCCTTCCAGCCGTCGGAATGCTCCGCGCCGTGATGGCTGTGACCCGGATGGTCTTCGCTGTGCCACATTACGGACTGCACTTCGTCTTGCGAAACGAATCCGTGGAAGCGCTTGATGCCGTGGCCTTCGATGAAGGCGATCATGTCATCTTTAAGGGTGGAAAGGTTGTCTGTCATAGGCGCGGGACTCTGTCCAAGGATTGTAAGACGTTTTGCGGGGCCGCGCCACAAAGCGGTTGGATTGCTTAGGCAGCGCAGAGTCGAGAAGCCAGGTTCGAGAATTGACCGCAAGCTGTGTTAAACTCTAGTGTTTGTTCCGCAATATTGAGCCATTCCTAGATTGCGACTGGACTGATCGCGATTGGACCGACAACGACCCCTATGCTGGTGTCTAAAGAGTTTGTAGCCTACATGGCCCGCGAGATTGTAAAGAAGCTGACCGCCGGGCAGTTCATTGAAACTAAAGAGGTTGCTACCGTCTCGGACCGCGTCAACACCGCTTTGCTCGAAGAGCTAAGCCTTGAAGACCGCATCAACGACGAAGTCCGCATCATCCTCGAAACCTACTCCGACGAAATGCGCAACTCCGGCGCCGATTATCAGGAGATGTTCCGCAAGGTCAAGAACGAGTTGGTGAAGAAGTACAAGGCGGTTCTGTAAAACTCGAGCAACCCGATGCCCGCCGTTTACCAAATTGGCCAATGCTGACACGCGATTTTCTGGTTGATTTCAAGACGGCGACAGAGCAAAGGTGGAGTCAGCACTCCATCGATCCGGCTATTTTCGGGTTTCAGTTTCAACGCGGCACACTTTGGAATCCAGGCTTGTCTGACCGCGAGATTGCTGAATACGAACATGTTGTCGGCGTCCGCTTCCCCCACGATTTTCGTGTGTTTCTCCGGATGATGAACGGAACCGATATTGCTAATTTAAACGTGTACGGCTATTGCGGGGAGCCGCACCGGACATCATTCGAGTTCTATTCCTATCCGCGAGACCTGGACATAGTGAAGCAGCAAATTGAAAAAGTCCGAAAAAGTCGAGACGAAATAGCGGCTGACCTAAAGGGGCAAGGTTTTGATCTCTCGAAAGAAGCAGGCCTTGTACCGATCTACAGCCATCGCTATTTGGTCTGTATGCCAAACCTGAACAATAGCGCAGTATTGTTCATCGTAGTTGACGCTGTTGACGCGATTGTCTGTAGCAAGTCTTTGCAGGATTTTCTCGAACATGAATTCCTTAAGCAGCAGCGTTAACCCGTCTATTTGCGTCTCCTGATCTCTTGTCATATCCTTACTCGCGAGCAGGATCGCGCACGTGACACTGGCCAATGGCAGATCCACACGACGCCCTTAAAACGCCCCCGGTTGCTCCCAGCCCAGCAGGGAACAAGCCCTCTGACCTGACGGGCAGCACCGTCGGACGTTTCCGCATAGAAAATCGACTTGGTTCCGGCGGCATGGGACAGGTGTTCCGCGCGCAGGACACGACCTTGAAGCGAGTCGTAGCCATCAAGCGGATGTCCCCGCAGCTCCAGAATGACCAGGACCGTCAAAGATTTCTGAAGGAAGCCCAGCGCGCCTCGGCGCTGAACCATCCTAACGTTGCCGCGATTTATGACGTGCTCGAACACGAGGGCGAAATCCTTCTCGTGATGGAGTACATCGAAGGGACCACTCTGCGGCGGCGCATCATCACGCAGCCGTGCAGTCTCGCCGAGTTCCTGCCCATTGCTATCCAGTGTGCCGAGGGTTTGGACGCGGCTCATCAGCAGCGGATTATCCACGGCGACATCAAGCCGGAAAACATTATGCTCACGGCCGCGAACCGGGTGAAAATCCTCGATTTCGGGGTCGCCAGGCGATTCACTACTTCCGATCCTTTGGAAGCGACTCAGAGCGTGGGCACCATTTCGCAGTCGATTAGCGGAACGCTGGCCTACATGGCACCCGAGGTCTTGCAGCAAAAGCCTTTGGATGGTCGCGCCGACTTGTTCTCGCTAGGGCTGGTTTTCTATGAAATGCTGGGAGGGAAGCAGCCGTTCCTGACGGACAGCTTTGCTGGCACGCTCGGCCGAGTGCTGCATACGGAACCCCCGCCGCTCAGCGAAGTCAACCGCACCTTGCCGCCGTCGGTGGCGGACCTTGTCACCAAACTGCTGAAGAAGGATCCTGCGGCCCGGTACCCCAGCGCCAGCGCTCTTGCGACCGACTTGCAGACCGTGCAGCAGGGCGGGAAGCTGCATCTGGCCGCCCCGCCCGTACCCGAGCCTCCCAAATCTGCGCGGCGGAAGATAGTTCTGCCCGTGGTCGCGGGGCTGGCAATTCTTGCCCTGCTGGTTTCTTACCAGCCGCTGCGTCACGCGCTCCAGAACCGCACCAAGGCCGAATCCACAGCGCCTGTCCTGCCCAAGGAACAGGTTCTTGCCGTACTTCCGTTCGCTCCTATGGAGCTCGACCCCAAGCTCACAGCACTCGGGCAAGGTCTGGTAGAAAGCGTTGCGGCCAAGCTGGGCCGCCTGACCGAGCAGCACTCGCTGGAGGTTATCCCCGCGCGCAATATGCAGGAGAAGGGAATCGCCTCGCTAGAGGACGCTCGCAAGCAATTCGGAGCGAACCTTGGTCTGAAGGTCACGCTGCGGCAATCGGCGGAGTTAATTCGCGTCAGCTACTCTTTGACCGATGCGCAGAGCGGCCGCACGTTGGGAGGCGACTCCATCACAGTCCCGGCGGCGGACGTCTTTGCCGTGGAGGACAGCGTGGCTGCCGGAGCCGTCAAGGCTCTGCAATTGCAACTGCGCCCGGAAGAAGAAGCGGCCCTCAAAGGGCACGGCACCAGCCAGGCTGCGGCCTACAACTACTTTTTGCAAGCCCGAGGCTATCTCCTCAACTATTCGCGCCCGGAGAATGTGCAGAACGCTACCACCATGCTGCACGAGGCGCTCAAGCTGGACGCGAATTTCGGCGCCGCCAAAGCGGCCCTGGGAGAAACCTACTGGCGCAAGTATTGGCTCACCAAAGAAAAGCAATGGACCGTGCAGGCTCGCAACGAGTGCGAACAGGCGGTCACCCTGGGCAACGCTGGAGCTGCCGGCCATAGCTGCCTTGGCCTGATCTACGACGGCACCGGGAAGTATGAACAAGCGGCGGCTGAGTACCAGCGGGCGATCGAGCTCGACGCCAGCGACGAGAATGCGTATCTTGGGCTTGCTCTCGCGTTGGAACACCAGGGCGCTATCGACAAAGCCGAGCAAACCCTTCGCAGCACCGTAGGTGCGCATCCCAAGAGCTGGATCGCCTACAACGCGCTGGGCCTGTTCTATCTTCGCCGCAACGAATTCGATAAGGCCGTGCAGATGTTGCAGAAGGTGACCGAACTGGCTCCCGAAGGCTATGCCGCCTATGTCAATCTGGGCGCTATCTACAACAATATGGGCCGCTACGCCGACGCTATCCCCGTGCTCAACAAGTCCCTTGCGATTCGGCCTAACTACCACGCCAGCGTCAATCTGGGGACCGCCTACCTTGGTATGCGTCTTTACCGTGAAGCCGCCGCAGCCTATGAACAGGCCATCCGGCTCGATCCCAAGCAATACGTATCCTGGGGCAACCTGGGAGAAGCGCAATACTATGCTGGCCAGAAGGAGAAAGCTTTTCCTGCCTACCGCAAAGCCGCTGAAATGGCTGCCGGGGAGCTCAAGGTCAATCCCCATGACCCTGACCTGCTCAGCGATCTAGCCAGTTACCACGCCAGGCTGGGCGAACGGGATCTGGCCCTTAGCTATTTGGAACAGTCGCTGCGCTATGGGCACAACGACAAGAGCATACTCCTGAATGCGGCAGTCGTACACAATCAGCTGGGTGAAACCGGCCTAGCCCTGGAATGGCTGAGCAAGCTGTTGCAGCAGGGTTACCCAGCCAGTCGGGTTCGGGATTTGCCCGACTTCGACAATCTGGCTGGCAACCCCCGTTTTCAAGAGCTGATGGGAGGAAGTCGCGCTTCCCGGTAGCTGGAGCCCGGGGCGTCTGTTTCCAAAAATTTGCTCAAAAATATTTGATCTACAGTGAGAATTCCGGTACACTTCGCTGCCGCAAGCAAAAGGAGCTACGCTTATGCCCGAACAACATATCCAAGTCTGTAACAGCTTCCACGCCAACAAATCGGAACAGTTCGACTGGCACAATGGCGTAACCACCGCCCCAACCAACTGCAACATCAGCCAGATCGCCGGGACTACTTGGCCATTTGTCCAAGCCTCCCCGCTGGCTGTTCCTGGTAAGGCGCCAGGGGGTGGTCCGGGGGTTCTGGCTTGTCAGATCCAACCCGGCCTGGCTGACGGGACGTATCAGTACAACGTTGATTGCTGTACCAGCGCCGTTGGCAAGAGTGTGACCCTCCCGTAGGCGTGATCATTCGGAATGCAGGTGCGTGTACCAAGTCAATGAGGCCGGATTGTTCCGGCCTCGTGCAAATTCGCTTTCGCGGAGCCTGGATCTACGCGCGGGTTCCCCAGACCAGGCGAGACCGGATATGAACTTGCACGACCGTTGACACTCAGGCGAACAGCCACTCGCCAATTTCCCCGATGGTCCTTACCTCGCACACCCGACCTTGCCGTAAGCTGTAGCGTGACGTATGAATCTCAGCTTTGAGAAGGGCGCGCTACTTCTCTTAATCTCCGCTGTGGTCGCCATGCTGAGCCGGAGATTGCGCCTGCCCTACAGCGTCGGCTTGGTTGCGGCTGGAATCGTTGTTGCCCTCCTCCCATTCTCACCTCAAGTTAGCCTCACCAAAGAGCTCTTGTTTACGGCGCTTCTTCCGCCTCTCATTTTCGAAGCCGCCTTCCAACTGAACTGGAAACAGCTGCGCGTCGATCTCCCAGTGGTCCTTGTTCTGGCGACCGTCGGCGTAGTGCTTTCGGCGGGTGTCACTGCGGTGGGGATGCACTACCTGGCGGGCTGGCAGTGGCTCAACGCTTTGGTATTTGGAGTACTGATTGCGGCCACCGATCCAGTTTCCGTAATCGCAACATTCAAAGAAGCCAAAGCTCAGGGCCGTCTCTTACTCATAGTGGAAAGCGAGAGCCTCTTCAACGATGGTACGGCAGCGGTGCTTTTTGCCATCTGCCTCGAACTCGCGTTAGGTAGATCTCTCACGCCGCTGGGCGTTACAACTAAGCTTCTCGTCATTACCGGTGGCAGTCTTCTTTGTGGAGCGATCATTGCTGGCGCGGTGCTGCTGTTGATGGGACACACCGACGACCACTTAGTGGAAATTACTTTCACCACCGTCGCCGCCTACGGGTCGTTCCTGCTAGCTGAATATCTGCACTTGTCCGGCGTACTTGCGACTCTCGTAGCTGGACTGATATTGGGCAACACGGGGGCGCTAGGGGTCTTCAGCGACCGGGGTCGTGAAGCCGTGGAAACGTTTTGGGAGTACGCCGCCTTCGTGGCGAACTCGCTGGTGTTTCTACTAATCGGAATGCATGAGGCGCGCCAGAATTTCTTGACCGGCTGGGCCAGTATCGCGCTCGCCATCCTGATTGTGACTCTGGCGCGTGCCATAGCGGTCTATCCCTGCTGCGCGGTGTTTCGGCCGTCGTCTCTTCGGGTCAGCCTCCGTCACCAGCACGTCCTTTTCTGGGGCGGATTGCGTGGCGCCCTGGCCTTGGCGCTGGCCTTGGCGCTTCCGCCTGACCTGCCCCAACGGGCCTCCATTATTACCGTCAGTTTCGCCGTCGTTGCCTTCTCGGTCTTCGTCCAGGGCTTGACGCTAACGCCGCTATTGCGGAAGTTTGGTGAGATTCCCAAAGCCCGGTGATGGACGATCTGGCATAGGTTCGCGCTTTCCGCCCCTCGCCTTGCTCGCCTCTCTCCCGAGTTGTACGATGAGAAGTCACGCAAGAACACCTCATAGCATTCTTAGGAGACTCCTTTTCATGGCTAATGAAACCGCTCCAAATCCCGTCCAGTCGGGACAAGCGACCACCAAGGTTTACAAGAACTTCATCGATGGCGAGTGGGTCGAATCCTCGACCGGTCAAACTTTTGAAAACCGCAATCCCGCCGACACGCGCGATGTGGTTGGCATTTTCCAGCGCTCCGGCAAGGCCGATGTGGATGCCGCCGTCGATGCCGCGAAGCGTGCTTTTGCGAAATGGCGTTTGGTGCCTGCACCCCGCCGCGCTGAGATTCTTTTCCGCGCTTCCGAAATGCTGATGGATCACAAGGAAGAATATTCGCGCGACATGACCCGCGAAATGGGCAAGGTCATCAAGGAAACGCGCGGCGACACCCAGGAAGCCATCGATTGCGGCTACTATACTGCGGGCGAAGGGCGGCGCTTGTTCGGGCCGACCGTGCCGTCCGAGCTGCCCAACAAATTTGCCATGGCCGTGCGTCAGCCCATCGGAGTGTGCGGGATGATCGCGCCGTGGAATTTTCCCATGGCTATTCCGTCGTGGAAGATTTTCCCAGCGCTGGTTTCCGGCAACACCTGCGTGATTAAACCAGCCGAAGACACGCCGCTCTCCACTCTCAACTTTGTGCGTACACTCTCCGATGCTGGCGTCCCGAAGGGTGTCATCAATATCGTGAGCGGATACGGCCCTGAAGCGGGTATGCCACTTGTGGAACACAAAGACGTCCGGGCGGTCTCCTTTACCGGGTCCAGCGAAGTTGGACGACTGATCGGCGAGACGGCGGCGCGCAGCTTCAAGCACTGCTCACTCGAACTGGGCGGCAAGAATCCAATGATTGTGATGGAAGACGCCAATCTCGATCTCGCCATCGACGGCGGTCTCTGGGGTGCGTTCGGAACGACCGGACAGCGCTGCACCGCCACCAGCCGCATTATTCTGCACAAGAGTATTTACAAACAATTTGTCGAAAAGTTCATCGAAAAGGCCAAGAAAATTAAGGTTGGCAACGGCCTCGACGAAAGCATCGAAATGGGTCCGGCCATCAACGAGAAGCAGTTGAAGCGCGACTTCAGCTACATTGAGATTGGCAAGAACGAAGGAGCGAAGTTGCTCAGCGGCGGCAATCGCATCGAAGACGGCGATCTGAAGTACGGATTCTTCCTGCAGCCCACCGTTTTCGGCGACGTGAATCCAAAGATGCGCATTGCGCAGGAAGAAATCTTTGGCCCCGTCGTCTGCATGATTCCTTGCGACAACCTCGAGCATGGCATCGAAATCGCCAATGATATCGGATACGGACTCTCTTCGTCTCTCTACACACGCGACGTGAACCGCGCGTTCGCTGCGATCCGCGACCTGGATGCGGGTATCACCTACGTAAACGCTCCGACTATCGGCGCGGAAGTTCACCTGCCCTTCGGCGGCGTGAAAGCTACGGGCAACGGTCACCGCGAAGGCGGAATCGGTGCCATTGATTTCTACACGGAGTGGAAATCGATCTACATCGATTACTCGGATCGGCTGCAAAAGGCGCAGATTGACCGTCCCGAATAGCGTGAGCTTTTGAAGTAGATAGAAGGAGTTTCTTGCGGCCAGATCTCGACGGATCTGGCCGTTCTCTTGCGCGACAGTAGCTATCGATTGCGGAGGAACTCCACGACAACGTAACCAATCAGCGCCGCTGCTGCTGCAATGGCAAAAGTGGCTGCGGCAAAAGGTAGCGTCCTAACTTGAAATTAGAAAACAAAAGCAACGGCCTCAACCGTTCCAAGAACGATCCAAAAAATTGTCCTGCGATGCTCTCCGGCTATCCGGAATCCAGTTGCTGCACTAAAACAAAGAACAGCGCTCAACCCGCCACTTCCCCAAGCGGCTGGTTCACTGATTGCTTACAAAATCTTTATTGAGCATCCCCCGAGAGTTGGTGCATCTCGACCACGGCTCTCTATCCGGTGTTTCATACAGCATTTTACTCGGCATGCCGCCGGAACATGGACAAAAAATCCGATGCGGGGTTCTTGCTTGGACTAAGAGCGGCGAGCAGGAATGCCCGTCCTACAACAAGCTACAATGAGTAGTGTTTGGGGAGCGCATGGGCACCAACCGCATCGGAGCCTTCAGTGACGGCGTAATCGCCATTATTCTTGCTGTTAGGGTATTGGAACTCAAGGTTCCGGCCGCAGCGACCGCGACAGGGTTGAGAGGGGCGATACCGGCCCTGCTGAGCTATGCTCTGAGCTTCCCGATTGTTGTTATCATGTGGGAACCATCATCATCTGCTGCACCTGGCCAAACATGATACGGGTGGGGCATTCTTAGCTTCGATTCGTGAGCAACTTCAACACTTTGCGAATTGACAAAGTTTTACCTTCTTTTACGGGCGATTACCGCGCAGGACCTTCCGAACGGCGATAATCATTCCTACAGCCGTGCTGCGCCGTTATCGGAGGACGGCTCAGGCGAGCGGGAACTTTGGGTTTGGGTTAAGGTAATGGGGCTTCTCTACGAAGTGACTTTCGCTTTCGAGGACAGGAATCAGTGAAAACTTTCATACTTGGTTTGATTTTCGGAGTGCTCGCGGTAGTGGTTGGCGGTTATTTGTATTTCAGCACTGGAATGGTTCCAGTTGCGGTCACCGACCCCGATATGCCGTTTGAAAAGATGCTGGCCCACAAGGCGTTAAGCGCGCGCATTGACAAGGAAATGCCCAAGACTGCCCCCATCGCCGCCGACGAGGCGAGCTACACGGCGGCAGTCACGGTCTACAAAGACAACTGTGCCGTGTGCCACGGCCTTCCCAACGTCGAAGAGACGAAGATTGCCAAAGGCATGTATCCGCACCCGCCGCAGTTATTCAAAGGCAAGGGTGTAACCGATGACGAAGCGGGCGAAACCTATTGGAAAGTCGCCAACGGTATCCGGCTGACCGGCATGCCCGGCTTCAAGACCAGGCTTTCCGAAACTGAGATGTGGCAGGTCAGTTTGCTGTTGGCTAACGCAGATAAGATTGGGGCAGCAACGAAACAGGCGCTGCAGCCTCCAGCACTACCGGTGGCAGCACCGCCTCCCGCGAAGAAATAGCAATCGCCGAGTACTGTATTTGAAGGGCTGGGTGGAGGAAGGCTTCTTCCTCGCTCAGCCCGCTGTTCTTTGTATCCCGTAGAATTGTCTTCCTGATTGCTCCCTTCGGCTCGCGTACAATAGGCGTGTTCGATGGAGACCACAATGCCGACCCAAACCCACGAAATCGCTCCTGCCCAGCGCATGGAGAATGTACGTTACGCCATCCGCGATATGGCCGTCCTTGCCGACGGACTGACCAAGCAAGGCCATAAGATTCTGCCGCTGCATGTAGGCGATCCTCTCAGTTTCGATTTTGTAACACCGCCGCACATGATCGAAGCTGTCAGTAAAGCCATGCGCGATGGCAAGAACGGCTATGCTCCTTCGCACGGGATCAGCGAAGCCATCGAAGCGATTCGCGGAGAGGCTGCACGCAAGAGCATCCAGAACGCGCAAAGCATTTTCGTGACGCAGGGTGTTGGCGAAGCAGTGGATCTTTGTCTTACAGTGCTGCTGAATCCAGGCGAGAACGTACTGACGCCACGCCCGGATTACCCGCTGTATTCCGCCGTGCTGGCGAAGCTTGATATCCCGCTGAATCTTTACGACCTCAACGAGGATGACGCTTGGCAGCCGGACATTGAAGATATCAAGAAGAAGATCACGCCGAAGACGCGCGGCATTGTTCTTATTAATCCCAACAATCCGACGGGCGCACTTTATTCGCGAGCCATGCTGGAATCGATTGCGGATCTCGCGCGCAAACATAACTTGATCGTCTTTGCCGATGAGATTTACGACAAGCTGATTCTTGATCCGGGCGAGAAGCACGTGGCCTTCGCGTCGGTGGCACCCGATGTTCCCTGCATCACTTTCGGCGGAATTTCCAAAAACTATCTTGCTCCCGGCTGGCGCATCGGCTGGGGCATTGCCACCGGAGAATCTGCTGCCATCGAATCGTACGTCGAAGCGGTCCACAAGCTGCTCCGTTCAAGGCTTTCAGCGAGTCAGCCCATGCAGTGGGCCATCAAGCCCGCGCTGGATGGCCCGCAGGATCACCTGCCTGGCGTCCTCGCTAAGATGCGTTCCCGCCGCGATCTGACGGTGGAATGGTGCAAGTCCACTCCGCGCGTAAGCTGCGTGAGTCCACTCGGAGCTTTCTATGCATTTCCGCGTCTCGATATTCCTGAGGGCGATGATGTGTTCTGCAAAGAGCTTCTAATTCAGAAACACGTGCTCACCGTTCATGGCAGTGGATTTGGCCAGCGCCCCGGAACCAACCATTTCCGCATCGTGTTCTTGCCGAAAGAAGAAATTCTGTCGAAGGCTTACGCTTCGATTGCGGAGTTTATGCAGGAACGCTTCAAGTAAGCGCTACACGTAAGAGAGAGATGCTTTGTTCGATATTCACTCCCACATTCTTCCTGAAATTGATGACGGCTCAAAATCCTGGGAGATGACCCTGGAAATGTGCCGCATGGCGCAAGCCGACGGCATCCAGCACATGGTTGCGACGCCGCATGCGAATGAACGGTACCCCTATGATCGCGACGCGCATGAAATACGTCTGAGCGAACTTCGCGCGCGTTTTGGGAGTGGTATGGAGTTTAGTCTAGGCTGCGATTTCCATATGTCGTATGAAAATTTGCAGGATTTGAAGTTGCATCCGCATCGTTATTCCATCGGCGGAAACCGCTACCTGTTGGTCGAGTTCAGTAACTACGGTATTCCGCCGCAAATTGAAGACGCCATGATGAGGCTGGGCGATCTCGGCCTCACGCCGGTGCTGACGCACCCGGAACGCAATACAGTCCTGCAGCAGAATCTTTCGCGCGTGCTGCGCTGGGCTGAACTGGGTTGTGTCGTGCAAGTAACGGGCTCTGCGCTTACAGGGCGTTGGGGTCAGCGGGCGCAACAGGCGGCGCACTTGCTGCTGGAACATCAAGCGGTGCATGTGCTGTCGACAGACGCGCATGATACGACGAGCCGCCCGCCCATCCTTTCCGCCGCGCGGGACGCCGCAGCAGAAATCTGCGGAGCCGAAGCGGCGCAAGCCATGGTCAATGGGAATCCCCAGGCGATTATCCAAGGCCAGCCGTTGCCGTATTTCCCGAAGCCCATGATGGGGAGCTAGTCCTGAAAACACAAAGGGCACGCCTCGAAGCGTGCCCGGTTATTTCGTATATGGAATTTACTCCAGCACAAACGTAACTTTCATCGTGACCCGGTACTCCGTGATCTTGCCTTTTTCAACCACCACTTTTTGATCCTTAACCCAGGCGCCGCGAATATGTTTCAGTGTCTTGTTGGCACGGGCGATCCCCGTCTTGATAGCATCGTCAAAACTCTTAGGTGATGAGGCAGCGATTTCCGTAATCTTTGCAACTGACATGGTGACCCTCCGAGGTGAAAGTAAGATTCAATCGCCATGTCCGACCGGTCCTGAACCCGCACCTTTGCACGCGAGGTAAGTCCCGGGGGCTGGCGAAACAGCCCTTCCACTCTATTCTATTCGGGGTTTTTGGGGCGTGTTCGGATTTACTGCTGCGGGCTGCCAGGGTTAAGGCCAGCGGTGTTGGGAGCATTCTCGCTCGCTGTCATCGGTCGCGACGTCATCGCGCTTTCCGGATTAATCAGTTTCTTGTCGCTGGGCCCAAGTCCGAGCTTGATCAGCGCCCGTGAATCCGGAACAACTTTGGATTGCCACCCGTTGGCGGCCTGGTAACGGCGCAGCGCGTCTTCGGTCTGGGCGTTCCATACCCCGGAAGGTTCACCTTCCAAATAGCGGGATCGAACCAGGGCTTCCTGAATTTCCTGGGTGCGGCGGGCGTCCACCTTTTGCTGGCCGCTATGCCGCCAGTTCCGGCTGCTACGAGAGTGGCGACCTTTTCCCTTCGTGGGGCTGGACTTCGAATGGGAAACAGAACGCTTCGACGCGGGATGCCGCTTCTTCGCGGATGCGGTCGCTGGCGCCAGCGCGAATAGCGCCACCAAAAGCAGCGCTACTATCCACTCCGAAAATGTTTTTCCAGATCTCAAAATCGCCTCTTAGGTCGCAAGCCGCAATGCCGGAAGCCGAATGCACCCGCTGCGAGCCAACACCACATCCTCCTATTCTAGGATGCGGCGCCAGCCCCCAGCGGACTGTTTTCGGTTACGGAAGTGTATTACCAAGGAAGACGGTAGAACTATCGCGTCCACGTGGTTTCACCAGGAACACGACATCCTGACCGCTCTTTAGGCCGGATTCGATTCGGCGGAAGTCCGCTTCGCTGTTCACTGGTTGCTTATTGACTTCCAGGATAATATCGCCGCGGTTCAACAAAATATCCTCGGCAAACGAACCAGACTTCACTTCCTGCACAATTACGCCCTTGCCAGCGGGCACGTCCATGCGTTCGGCCAGGTCGGCGGTTACGGCTTTTACCGTGATGCCGAGTTTGCTTTCTTTGGGTTGCGCCTCTTCGCCAGTGTCGTCTTCGTTGCCCAGTCGCGCGGCAAACAACTTGGAACGGTCGGCAATCGTCACCGTGGTGTCCGCCGCCTTCCCGTTGCGCACATATCCCAGCTTCGTCTTGCTCCCGGGTTTGCGCGAGGCTATTTCAGAGACCAGTTCGTCGCCCGTCGTCACCTTGGTTCCCTCAACTGCGGTAATCGTGTCGCCAACCTTCAAGCCAGCTTGTTCGGCTGGGCTGCCTGCCACCACGTCGGAAATGGTCACGCCTGTCCCGGATCCATACACGCGAGCCACCGCCGCAGAAGGCTGTTGGCTGAACTGCACGCCAATCGATCCGCGCGTGACCTTGTGTTCCGGGCTAATCAGCTGGTTGTAAACCTGCTGCACCGTGTTCGAAGGCAACGCAAATCCGATGCCCGCGTAAGAATTTGTTTCCGTGTAAATCGCCGTATTGATACCGACAATCTCACCCGCCATGTTCACCAGCGGTCCGCCGGAGTTGCCAGGGTTGATGGCAGCGTCGGTCTGGATAAATGTCTGGAATTGTTTCCCAGGAACGATGTTGCGACCCTTCGCGGAAATAATTCCAGCTGTTACTGTTTCTTGCAATCCGAACGGGCTGCCAATCGCCAGCGCCCAATCTCCTACCTGCACGGAATCCGAGTTGCCGAGTTTAGCGACGGGTAACGGATGATCCGCTTCAATCTTGATCACGGCCAGATCGGTTTCCTGATCCATGCCAATCACCTTGGCATCGTGTTGCACGCCCGGCGGATCATCCTGCAACCGCACGCGGACGCGGTCCGCTTTCTCTACCACGTGGCGGTTGGTGACGATATAGCCCTTGGAATCAACCACTACGCCGGATCCGAGCGAACGCTGGCGAATAGGGCCAGCATCGCCGCCCTGTCCACCTTGACCGCCAAAAAATTTATCAAAGAAATCGTCAAACGGGCTGCCCGGAGCGCCGCCCCCGTCTTCGTCGCCACCCGGCATGCGCCGTCCATGGTGCGGATTCTTAATCGTTGACTCGGTGTTAATGTTGACCACCGTCGGTTCCAATTGCTTGGAAATCTGCGAAAACACATTCGAGAGCTGTTGGGGCGCCGGAATCGTTAGCGGGGTGGCGTCACCGGACTTGGTGCTTTCCTTGCCCTTCACGTTTGCAGAGATGACCGAACCAATCAGCATGCCAACGGCGAGCGTAGCCGCTATCGTTAATGAGTAAGCGAAACGGTTTGCCTTCAGCCGTGACCAAAAAGCGCTATCGCGCGCATCCATAAGTGACTTTCCTCCAAAGGGTTCTACTCCGAATTATACCCGCGCCGGTTGATTCCGGCTGGGCGGCCCTGACGGCCTGCTATTCCCTTAGACGCGCCAAGTGCCCCAATGGTTTCGGATCTCAGATGAAGCGCAGGTAAAGATTTGTCATCCCAAAATCCTGTTGCAACTTCCTGGGCCTTTTTCAACATTTTTGTTCAACGTTGAGTAACCGCTCCGGACCAAGGCTCCGGGAAGTCGGTTTATGCTTTTCACCCTCCGTCCATGCACCAACGTGTGTGAACCAAGATGTATACCCCATTCCGCTCCCTCTCCGCTTGTGCTACGCTAGAAAATACCCCATATTATCTTAGGTTTAGCGTACTTTCTAGTGGCTGAAAATCGCAAGCCGGGTGTTCACGTTGCATGGGTGAATGTCACTTATAGCAGCGTGCTTCTGGCTGTGGCGGCCGTAGTGTTGGCTGTCGCGGCCTTGTTCCACTTCGTCTTTCCGGAGGCCACCAGCGCCGGGATGAAGGCTGCCAACCACTTTGCGCTGGATTTGCTGGAGAAAGTTGCCAGTTCCGGCGGCGATCCCGCAGAACACGCGCTGACCGCCGGGGCCCAGCAGGCGCACTTCACCAATCTGGATGGCACGGTTCGCGTCAAAAAGGCGAACAGCAGCACCTGGGTCAAAGCAGATTACAGCCTGCCGCTCGATAAGGGTGATGTCGTTCAAACCGCCTCCGAGGGGCTCGCCAAAGTGGTTTTTAGCGACGGCACGAACTACACCATCAAACAAGATTCGCTAATCGTGATCGAAGAAAATTCCGCCAATGATCATCAGCAAACCAACGTCGCGGTCAATGTGAGCACGGGCACCGTGGATCTTTCGACCGGCACCTACACGCAAGGCTCGAAGTCGCAGGTCATCGTGGCCGGAGCCACCGCATCTCTAGCTCCGGAGAGTTCCGCTCAGGTCCACAACGACCCCGCTTCCGACCTGCACGAAATCCTGCTGAAAAAAGGTACCGGCGAAATTCAGCGTAACGGCGAAACCGTCCAACTCGCCGACTGGGAAAAAGTCAGCTTTCAGTCCGACTCCCCACGTATGGCGCGTCTGAAAGAAGTAGGCCCGCCAACTCCAATCTCTCCCGCCAACATGGCGCCAATCTTTGCCCAGTCCGGCCAGGAACGCACAGTCGAATTCTCCTGGACCAAGATGGCGAACGCCGTCGGCTACCGCCTCCGCATTTCGAAAAACCCTTACTTTTCTTCGCTAGTCGTGGATCAAAGAGTGGACAAGGCTGAAACCAAGGTCGCCAGCCTCAGCGAGGGCGCCTACTACTGGGAAATCCAGTCCTACGATCAAGATGGCAAGGAATCCGTCGAAAGCGAGAAGAACCGCTTCACCATCCTCCCTCGCGGCAAGAATCCCCAATCGGTCATGACGCTCGATCTCGACCCCTTTATCCAGCACGGTCACGTGCTCGAGGTCCGCGGCAAAACCGAGCCCGATGCCCGTGTCATGGTCAACGGTCGCGAAGTCCCCATGATCAACACGGACGGCACGTTCCGTTATTTCACGCCCTCGCTGGCCAATGGTGAGAGTGTCATAACCGTGACCGCCCAAAACGTTAACGGCGGCGTCAACACGCAGCAAAAGAAGATTTTGATCCAGTAGGGAGTGCCGGTTCGCCCCAGAAGGTAAGTTTTAAGCGGCGGTCGGTAAACTTTCGTACCGTATCGACCGTGCAAGATTTCAAAAAGATCACTGCAATTCAATAAAATCTCTTAAGTACCAAAAGCGCAAGCTGGGGAGTGGCGAGATTCGAGACAACAGTATGGCATCCAACGGATTTACCGGTAATTCGCGGTTTCATAACTTGCGATCGCTGTTCAGCATGTTCTCCAGCGATCTCGCGATCGACCTCGGCACCGCGAATACCCTGGTCTACGCGCGCGGTCGCGGCATCGTCGTCAACGAGCCTTCCATCGTCGCCATCAACAAAAATACGGGCGAAGTAGAAGCCGTCGGCAAAGAGGCGAAAGAAATGCTCGGGCGCACCCCGGGCAACATCGTCGCCATCAAACCTATGAAGGACGGCGTCATTGCCGACTTCAAGGTCACCGAAAAAATGCTGACCTACTTCATCCAAAAGGCTCACAACCGCAAGATGCTCGTCCATCCGCGCATCGTCATCGGCGTGCCTTCGGAAATTACGCAAGTAGAAAAGCGCGCTGTCATGGATTCCGCCTATCGTGCCAAAGCCAGTGAAGTTCATCTTGTGGAACAAGCCATGGTCGCCGCCATCGGCGCGGGTTTGCCCATCACCGAGCCCAGCGGCAACATGGTCGTCGATATCGGCGGAGGCACCACCGACATCGCCGTCATCTCGCTCTCCGGCATCGTCTACTCCCGTTCCGTCCGCATGGCCGGCAATCAGATCGACGAAGCCATCATGAATTATCTGAAACGCAAATATAACCTCCTCGTCGGTGAACGGACCGCCGAACAGATCAAGATGGAAATCGGTTCCGCCTATCCTTTGGACAAGCCGTTAACCATGGAGATCAAGGGCCGCAACCTTATCGAAGGTGTTCCAAAAACCATCACCGTCGACGACAGCGAAATTCGCGAAGCGCTCAGCGAATGCGTCTCCACCGTCATGAATGCCATCCGCGTCGCTCTCGAGCGTACGCCTCCAGAACTTTCCGCCGACATCAGCGATCGCGGTATCGTCCTCACCGGCGGTGGCGCGTTGCTCAAGAATCTCGACAAACGCATTCGCGAGGAAACCGGCCTCCCGGTCTCCATCGCCGACGACCCGTTGGCCAGCGTTGTGCTGGGCACCGGCAAAATGCTCAGCGACTTCAAATTGCTGCGCAAAATTTCAATCGAGTAGATCAGGAGTCAGTTGCCAGCGGCCAGTTGCCAGTAAGAACCGCAATTCGCTCACAGGACAACGGGTTTTACTGACAACTGGCAACTGCCAACTGGTTCATCATGGAAAACGTGCTCTCTCGACACCGCAATCTCTCCGTGCTCGCCGCGGTGTTGGTAGCGCAGGTGCTCGGTCTCGCCATTCAGATCCGCAGCACCAACCCTGAGCAAACTCGGCTCATTCGGATTTGGGCCATCTCCGCCGTCACCCCCATCGAGCGCCTCATCGTCCACTCCCAGGGAGGACTCTACGGCATCTGGCACAACTATCTTTACCTTCGCGGAGTGCGCCAGGAAAATCGTGATCTGAAAGCGGAGATTGAACGCCTGCGCCTCCAACAGGTGCGGCTCAACGAAGATGCCAGCCAGGCGCGCCGCCTCCAGGTCCTCCTGGGCTTCCGCGAAAGATATTCCATCCAGACTCTGCCCGCCCAGGTCATCGGCTCCGGAGGCAGCGAGCAGTCTCGCGTGGTCTACCTGGACAAGGGCGGCAAAGATGGCCTCAAGCCTCAGATGGCTGTCATTACCTCCAGCGGCGTGGTCGGAAAAATCCTGCAGGTTTACTCCTCCACCGCGCAAGTGCTGCTCATCAACGATCAGTCCAGCGGCCTCGGAGCGATTCTGGAAAGCTCGCACACGTCCGGCTCGGATACCTCGAACAACCAAGCTCCCAACTCACAAGCCCTCAACAACCAAGCTCCCAACTCACAAGCTCCCAATCCGCAGATTCCAACTCCCCAGCAAGGTCGCGTCCACGGCATCGTCAGCGGCAGTCCAGCCGGTGAAACTATGTTGGAGAAAGTTCTCCTCGGCGAAGATGTCCAGCCCGGCGACCGCGTCCTTACCAGCGGCGGCGACGGCATTTTTCCCAAGGGCTTGCCGGTAGGCACCGTCATCAAGGTTTCGCAAGCTGATTCGTTCCTTAAGATTCGCCTCCATCCTTCCGCAGATCTCAGCCGGCTGGAAGAAGTGCTCGTCATCATGAAGCTGGAGGATGTCGCGCCGCCCGCCACCGACGTAGCTGGCTCGCAACGCGCGGTCGACGTTCTCGCCGCCCGTCTGCCGGGAGTTCCCGCCAAAACCGACCTATCGCAGGAAACGCCGGATGGCCAAAAGAAGCCCGATACAACGGCAGCCCCAGCGCCCGATTCCGTCCCTGCTCCTACTGGTCCCCAGAACGCCTCCTCCTCCAGGCCACAGAATTCGGGCCCGCTTCCTGTTCCGGAAGCGCAGCATGGCAAAACCCTGAAGCCCGAAATTTTCAAACCGGCTGCTGCCGTGGCGAACCCCGCCGGAAACGGACCGCAATAGCGTGCGCCTCTCCCAAACGTCTCCCGAACAAGTCGAGGTCTACCGCTTTAACTGGCTGGTAGCCTCGCTGGTGCCCGCGCTGGCCATCTTTTTTCAGGCCTTCATTCCGGTGCGTCTGCACTTCGTTTCCATTTTTGATTTCCCCTTGCTGGTCACAATTTTTTTTGGCGTGGCGCGGCGCAACCCAGTTTCCGGCTTATTCACCGGGTGCATCATAGGATTAGTGCAGGACAGCTTGACCCACCACCCGCTCGGCGTCTACGGAATCGCCAAGACGGTGGTCGGCTTCGGCGCATCCTCTTTAGGCGCCAAGCTCGATGTCGAGAACGCTGCTTCACGCTTCCTGGTGACTTACGGTTTTTACCTGCTGCATCAGTTCTTGTATTTCTCCGTGCAGCGCGTTTTAGTTAGAGAGATGATGAACTGGTCCTGGAGCCACGAACTCCTGGCAGGCCTGGCCAATGCTCTGGCAGCGGTAGTCCTGTTCGCCCTGCTCGACCGGTTTAAGCAGAGAATCTAGGCTGTCGGCTCTCGGCTTTCGGCGAGAGCAAATGCTCTACTGATTTGCCGAAAGCCGATAGTCGAAAGCGAGGTTTTTAGTGTTCGGCCGCGAAGAAAAAGTATCGTCGATGCGCCTCACCGCCATCCAGTACAGCATCCTCGGCATGTTCCTCGTCCTGGGATACGGCCTATGGCGACTGCAAGTCTCCGGCAGCGACTACTACGCTACCCAGGCCGAAAAAAATCGCGTTCGTAAAGTCCCCATCCTCGCCCCCCGCGGCAAAATCTTCGACCGCGAAGGCCGCATCATCGTCGATAACTATCCCTCCTTCACTGCGCTCATGATGCGCGACGCCACCCGCGACCTCAACGCCGACGCCGACCTCATCGCCCAGGGCTTGCACATGAAGGCCGATGACGTGCGCGAAAAAATCCGCCACTTCGTCGGCATGCCCCAGTACGCTCCCATCTATCTCAAGGAAGACATCACGCCCGACGAACTCGCCTTCGTCGAAGCTCATCGCAACGAATTGCCCGAACTCGATACCATCATGGCGCACCGCCGCCTCTACCCGCGCAACGGTTTCCTCGCCCACCTGGTCGGCTACGTCGGTGAAGTCAGCGAAGACATGTTGAAGCAGGCCCAGTGGGAGAACTACAACCCCGGCGATGTGGTCGGAAAGTCCGGCGTCGAACTCCAGTACAACCAATTACTGACCGGCCAGAACGGCTACCGGCAGGCCATCGTCAACAGCCGAGGCAAGGAAATTAAGCAGCTCGGCGAGACTCCTGCCGAAGCTGGCAAACCGCTCAAGCTCACCATCGATCTCGATGTACAGATTGCCGCCGAGCAGGCTCTGGAGGGCAAGAACGGCGCCATCGTCGCCATGGACCCGCGCACCGGGGAAATCCTGGCTATGGTCAGTCGACCCACCTTCGACCCCAACGACTTCTCGGTCCGTATTTCGAAAACGGAATGGAACGGCCTTATCACCGACAAGGCCAAGCCGCTCCTGAACAAAGCCATTCAAGCGCAACTCGCACCCGGTTCGACCTTCAAAATCCTGATGGCAACCGCTGGCTGGCAGGAAAACATCGCGCAGACTCTCAACATCCACTGCAACGGCGGCGCAACTTTCTATGGACGCCGTTTCGGATGCTGGGTCAAAGGCGGTCACGGCGCAGTCGATCTTACCAAAGCCATCTACCAATCCTGCGATGTATTCTTCTACACGCTGGCTGAAAAACTTGGCATCGCTCGTATCTCCAAATACGCCACGGCCTTCGGCTTAGGCCAGAAAACGGGCATCGATCTTCCCCAGGAAGTCAGCGGCACCATGCCCTCGGAAGAATGGAAGATTCGCAACTACAAACAGAAATGGTTTGCCGGAGAAACCATCTCCGTCGGCATCGGACAGGGCGCAGTCGCCATCACTCCGGTGCAACTCATGCGCGCCATAAGCGCCATCTCTATGGGCGGACGCCTCGTAGTTCCGCACGTAGTCAATCCCATGCAGTTGCCGTCGAGCTACGTTGAGGTTCAGCATTCCGCTGAAGTCAAGAACATCTCCATCGACCCCACCGGATGGAACACCATCACCGACGCCATGAGCCGCGTTCTGTTACCGGAAGGCACGGCGCCTTCGGCGCACATCGCTGGCATCGACATCGCTGGCAAGACCGGGTCGGCGCAAATCGTATCGCTCGCCCTCCGCGCCAAGCACGAAAAGAACGAAGACTTCGCCCAAAACGGCTGGTTCGTAGGCTTCACTCCCCGCCGCAATCCAGAAATTATCGTAGTCACCCTCTTCGAAGGCGGCGAACATGGCAAACTGGCCGCACGCCTGGCCACTCAAGTCATCAAGGCCTACGTGGATAAAAAGAAAAGGCAGCCGAATGCAGTTGCCAGTGGTCCGTTGCCGGGTGCGCCAGTCGCCAGTCGCCAGTTGCCAGCTGCCAGTGATTTGCAGGCAGCGAATACAGAGATGGGTGCCCTCTGGACGGAGCCGCCCTCGGCAGGCGAAGAAGATTCCGATCAACGTCTGGCAGGTGGCTGGATGACGATCCCGACCTCGCGCCGAAAAGCGAGTTTGATAGCGGCACCGGGTCTGGAGAACACCGCATCTCCAGCTAAACAGAACGATCGTTCTGTTATGAATTCGCAGCCAATTAAAAACAGTAAAATCGGTTACAAACTAAAAACTGGCAACCGGCAACTGGCAACTGGTAACTGACCCATGGCCCGCTTCGTCTCATTCCGAGATTTCGACTGGCAACTCCTTTTCCTGGTGCTACTTATCTGCTCCCTGGGAGTCGTCGAAATCCATAGCGCCACCCTGCACAGCAAGTTCGCCGGCGCTCATATCAGACAGATCTACTGGATCGTCGGCGGCCTGGTCTGCATGTTTGCCCTCAGCGCGATCAACTACCACGTTTTGCTCGAGCGCGTGCATTGGATGTATATCGCGTCCGTCGCCTCCCTGATATCGGTTTTCCTCTTTGGACAGAAGTACTTAGGCGCCCGCCGCTGGATCAAATTACCCGGTGGACAGCATTTTCAGCCCTCCGAATGGGTTAAGTTGATTCTTATCTTAGCGGTAGCGAAGTATTTCTCTGAAATTCGGACCAAAGATTTAAGTTGGGAAGATTTCATCAAGGCCGGAGCGATGGTGGGAGTTCCCATGCTCATGGTGCTCGCGCAGCCTGATTTGGGCACATCGCTAACTTACATCCCCGTGGCCGCTATGGCATTGTTTCTAGGGGGGTTACGGCTACGGCAGGCGTTAATTGTGTTAGTCGTGGCTACGGCACTTTTACCTATTGCGTGGCACAAACTCAAACCCTATCAAAAAGAACGACTTACGAGTTTTCTCTCGCCTGAGGCCGATCGCCAGGGCTCAGGGTACCAGGTGAACCAATCGTTGATTGCAGTGGGATCTGGAGGCATCTGGGGCAGTTCTACGCAGGGGTCGCAGACTCACTACGGTTACTTGCCAGTTCCGCAGACAGACTTTATCTTTGCAGCGTGGTCGGAGGAGCGTGGATTTGTAGGAGCCCTCTTCCTTCTGCTGTTATACTTCATGCTATTGATGCGTTTGATCCAGAACGCGCAAACAGCGCCGGACCGCGCTGGGGCGTTCATAGTAATGGGTGTGGTGGCGGTTTTAGCCTTCCACATACTGGTCAACGTAGGCATGGTTGTGGGCTTTATGCCTGTCACCGGGATCCCGTTGCCGCTGATGAGTTACGGCGGATCGTCAGTGCTTTTCATGTTTTTGGCGCTGGGAATTGTGATGAACGTCCGCATGCGCCGGTTTGTAAATTAGAGAGAGTTTTGACGGGATTTATTCAACGTAAGACCAAGATATTCAAGCAGTTGCAGGAATCAGCGGGACAAGTTAGAAGCTGCTAGCTAGCAGCTAATCACGATAGCCCTCGCGTAAAGAGGGCAAGTCACCGGCCCAGAGGTAACGAACGAAGACCGGGCGGAAATTAAAAGACTCGAGCGCGATCCGGCGGGTAACGGCCCCCTCCCAAGTGTGGAGAGAGCGGACACAAACCGGGGTAGCGCGGCAAAGCGATTCGGTGAAGACAAATTATCCGTTGAAACCAGAGATTGACTCCAGGAGCGGGCCGCCATGTGGATGGTCCGATGTGTCTGGGTGCGCCTCAGTCGCCATGTTGAGTTCCGCTTTTCCTTTGATTTGAAACCTGGCTCCGGTCGGTGAAGTCTGCTTCCGAAAGGCGGAAGCGGACGCGGAGTCTGAATGAACAAAGAATTATTTGTAACCTCTACACCCCACGAAACCAAGGTGGGGCTTGTCGAAGACGATCAACTCGCCGAAATCTATCTGGAACGCGAGGGGGAATACACCCTGGCGGGCTCCATCTACAAAGGCCGTGTAACCCGCGTGCTGCCTGGCATGCAGTCGGCCTTCGTGGACATAGGCCTCGAACGCGACGCCTTCCTGTACGTTTCCGATTTTCTTGAATTAGAAGACCAGGGGGATGGCGACGAGGAGATCGTTCCCGCCCATCCGATGCCAGCTGAGGGATCGGGAGAAGCTGGCGGAGAAGCAACCGACTACGATTCCTATCCTGTAGATGCATCGTCCGAGGGTGGGGAAGGGTTGGCGGGCGAAAATCGAGCGCCGCGTGAGTCGAGTGCTCCGCGTTCTTACGAATCGCGTTCGAATGGTGGCAATCGGGATCGCTATGCAGGAGGGCGTGGAGGACGCGGAGGGCGCCGTCGGGGAGGACGTCGCGATTCGGAGCACCGGTCGTTGGAGCTGAGGAGCTCCGAGCCAAGAAGTTCGGAATCCAGAAGTTCAGAGCCGCGATCGTTCGAACCCGCGGGGGAATCACGGACCTCGGAATCGAGAACCTCGGAATCCAGGTCGTCTGTATCCAGGTCGTCGGAATCCAGATTTTCCGAACCAAGATTCTCGGAAGCAAGATCGTCGCGTCCACGCGAAGCTGCTGCGGAGGAATTTGGTCCTCCTGCCGGCTACCAGCCGATGATTCTTCCGGGCGAATCGCTCTCGAAGTACAAGAACCGGCCAGCAGCGGGGTTCAGTCCTTCCCGGCGAACACCGGAGCCAACTGCGGCTTTGGCCAGCAATTTTCCCGACGACGAGCCAGCTTTTGCGCTGACGGAAGAAGCGAAAGCAGCGCAGGCGTATGAGGCAGCGATTGCAGCCAAGACGGAAGCCTCGGTTCGCGAATCCGCGCAGGTGCATTTGGTTACGCCGGTGGCTGAGCCTGAAGTTCGAGCCGCCGTGGCAAACCGCGACGACCAAGCCGACGGTTACGCCGTTCACGAAGAAACGGTTACCCCGCACCCGCGCGCCGCAGAGACCCAGGCTCAGGAAGCTGTCGCCGTTGAGCATCACGAAGATGTGATCGCGGCGATTCCCGAGGTAGTGGAAGGCCCGAAGCCGCGGAGACGTCGTGGGGCTCCGGCTGCTGTTGCCCCGCCGATAGCGGCTCCGAAAGTGGAAGAGCACATTGAAGAGCACATCGAGGTTCAGGAAATCGAGGTGCAGGAAGAAGTTCGTCAGCATGTTCCAGAACAGACTGTGCACAAACGGGTTCAGGAACAACATCGCGAAGAGGTTTTCGAGCATTCCGTAGCGATGGAAGCGACTCCGGCCGAAAGCAGGATTCAAGAACCGCTGACCTACGAATCAGTTGTGGAAGAGTCGGTAGTTGAGCAGTCGGTGCAGCCACCGCGTGCGACGCAGGCGCAGGAGCCGCTTTCGTTCTACTCCGGCAGTACTGCTGGTGTGATTGAAGAGCAGGAAATCGACGAAGACGAGACCGAGCTGGCCGCTTACTCCGAGCACGTTCCGGAACACGGCAACTATGAAGAGATGGAAGAGGAAACGCGGGAGCAGGGTGGCATCTATGCCGGCGGATCGAGCGACCTGCACGAATTAGCCGAAGTTCCGATGGATGCCGCTGAACTCGCCGAGGAGTTCCAGATGGAGCAGCAGCAGGAAGCGGAATTGGAGCAGATTCAGGAAGAAGCGGAGGCGCAGGCCGCGGGAGATTATCGCGGAGAGCCGGCTGGCACGCGAGCGGAAGTGCGCGCTCCGGCTGCTACAGCGGCATTCATGCAGCGCACGCAGCGCAACGAACGTGGAGGCGAGCGCGGCGGAAGCCCCCGTCGCGGACGTCCGCAACGTGGAGGCAATAGCGGGGCAAGTCGTTTCCGCCGTCACGATGGCCCGACGCCGCAGATTGC
>JANXUC010000102.1 GCA_025352065.1 Acidobacteriaceae bacterium
GCACATTTGCTATACGCTTCTTTCAGACCCCGCCTCGCGGCGGTAGCCCTTGCGTTCTCGCTAGCCCTTCACCTCCATCAGGTTGGGCAGAGGACTTTCACCTCCAAACTGCTAAGCATGCCCAGCACACAACTAAACCGCGAGCGGTAGAGCACCCCGTAAAAGCCAATGCATGCGCGACAAGACCAGCAGTAGGGTGGCGTGCGAGCGATGAGCGAGTCAAACTGGACACGGCCTCTTGAAAGGCCTAATCCGACTCAAGGACTCCAGAATGACATCCCTACGCCAACGAATGATTGACGACATGCAGGCGCGAAATCTCTCGCCAGCCACCCAAAGAAACTATATCCATTACGTGTACGAACTCGCCAAGTATTTCATGCGGTCACCCGATTTGCTCGAACCGGCCGATATCAAGAAGTTCCAGATCTACCTGCTGCATGAACGAAAACTGAGCGGGCAAAGTGTGAACCAAAGCATTTCGGCCATGAAGTTTTTATACAACACGACTTTGGAAAAGAACTGGGCGGACCAGAAGTTCGCTCGCGTGAAGGTCCCGGAAACCTTGCCGGAAATTCTCAGTCAAAACGAAGTGGTGCGTTTGTTCAATCACGTGGATGGCCTCAAGCACCGCACCGCGCTCATGGTCTGCTACGGGGCGGGATTGCGCGTCTCCGATGTCGTGAAACTCACTCCGGCCGACATCGACGCCGAACGGATGACAATTCGCATTCAGCAGGGCAAAGGGCACAAGGACCGTCACGCCTTGCTTTCCCCGAAGGTTTTAGACACCCTTCGCTTTTGGCAGCAAAAAATGCCTCCCAACGCACCCTGGTTATTTCCTTCCGGATGGGGAAAAGGCAAACACATCGGCATTGGAACGCTACAAAAAGCTTGCCGTCGTGCGCGGGAGCAATCGGGCATCCCAAAGGCTATTACCGTCCACACGCTGCGCCATAGTTTCGCCACGCACTTACTGGAAAACGGCTGCAATATCCGCGTGATTCAAGCCCTGCTCGGACACAAGCGCATTGACACAACGGCGCACTACACGCGTGTTTCCAGCGTGATTATGCGCAACACCACCGGTCCACTCGACCAGCTCGATCTGGAAGGCAAAGCCAAGGGTGTAAAGGTTTTTGTGAAAACCCTCCGGCCTCGCAAAGTCAAAGGTTAGGTTAGAACCCATGCCAACTGTACGGTTGGCTGACATTGTCCGGCGCCATGGCAAGGCATACCGCGAAAAACATGCCTTGCCCCTGCATCAACACCGTCTGCTGCGGGCCATTGAAAACTGCCGCACAGCCGCGCTTGGTGGACACGCCTCAAGGTGCAGCCAGTGTGGGGAAACTCGCGTTTGGTACAACTCCTGCCGCAACCGCCACTGCCCGCAATGCCAATCCATGGCGCGAGCGCAGTGGCTAGAGCAGCGGAAGCTCGAACTATTGCCTGTCAACTATTTCCACGTTGTCTTCACCGTTCCCGAACAGATTGCCGCCATTGCCCTGCAAAACAAGAAAACGGTTTACGGCATTCTATTCCGCGCCACCGCTGAAACCTTACTAACGATTGCTGGCGACCCCAAGCACCTGGGTGTCAACATCGGCTACTTTGCTGTCCTTCACACCTGGGGTCAAAATCTACTGCATCATCCCCACCTGCATTGCGTCATTCCCGGAGGGGGAATCCCGCCGGGGGAGCAACCTTGCTGGCTCCACTCGAAACCAAACTTCTTTCTACCTGTGCGTGTTCTTTCGGCCCTGTTCCGCCGCGTGTTTCTCGCTATGCTCCGGGCCGCTTTCAAAAAGGGGGACCTCCAGTTTTTCTCCTCATTGGAAACTCTTCGCCAACCCAATGCCTTTTACCGCTATCTCGACCCGCTGGAGAAACTCGATTGGGTGGTCTATTCAAAGAAACCCTTTGGCGGCCCGGAGCATGTGCTCGAGTATCTGGGCCGTTACACGCACCGCGCCGCCATTTCCAATCAACGATTACTCAGCGACAAAGATGGTAAGGTTTCATTCTTGTGGAAGGATTACCGGGAAAAAAACAAGAAAAAGAAAAAACAGAAGATGATGACCCTTGCCGCCGATGAATTTCTACGGCGCTTTCTGCTTCATTCGCTTCCGCGCGGCTTTCAACGCATCCGCCACTATGGTTTGTTTGCCAACCCAATCCGCAAACAATCGCTGGCGCTTTGCCGCGAACTGTTGGCGGTGGTGGCGCCGGTTCAGCCTGACTCATCTTCTACACTTTGCAATTCAAAGTCGTCACAACTTGTTGATTCCACTGATCTGCATTTTGTCCTGAGCGAAATCCTAGTGACACAGATATTAACATAATAGATATTATTGGCTTGCTTTGCGAGATTTTGTGTGCGAATGATAGTGACACTGGAGATTTGTTCTGTTCGTACGCACCCAGACCAACGGCTCACGAACCTATCTGCTCATCGTTGACAACGAATGGGTCGATGGCAAAGTCAAACAGCGTGTCCTGCTTCGCCTCGGCCGGCTGGATGAACTACTGACCAGCGGCCGACTCGACTCGCTGATTCAATCGCTCGGACGTTTCTCGGAGAAGATATCGATTCTCGGCGCTCATGCCCGCGGCGAGAGCGTCACTACTCGCAGCGCCCGGATCGGCCCGTCCCTGATCTTTCAAAGGCTTTGGGAATCCTCTTCGATTGACAGTATTCTGACCGGCTTGCTCAAAGACCGCCGCTTTGAATTTCCCCTCGAACGGGCAATCTTCCTCACGGTGTTGCATCGCCTGTTCGCACCAGGCAGCGATCGCGCCGCCGAAAAATGGAAGGACGACTATGCCATCCCAGGCACTGGCGATTTGAGTCTGCATCATCTCTACCGCGCGATGGCCTGGCTGGGAGAGGCTCTGCCGAAAGACCAGCAAGCGGGCGCCACGCCATTCGCGCCCCGCGCCAATAAAGACCTCATCGAGGAAGCGCTGTTCGCGCGGCGCCGGGACCTGTTTTCCGGCCTGGATCTGGTTTTCTTCGACACCACCTCCATCTATTTCCACGGCGAGGGAGGCGCGACCATCGGTCAGCGCGGGCACTCCAAAGATCATCGTCCCGACTTGAAGCAGATGGTGGTGGGCATGGTGCTGGACCAGCACGGTCATCCTGTTTGTAGTGAACTGTGGCCGGGTAACACCGCGGACGTGAAGAGCCTGATTCCCATCGTGGAGCGGCTCAAGACGCGGTTCGGCATCGGATCGGTGTGCATCGTGGCCGACCGCGGCATGATCAGCGCCGCGACACTGGCCGAAGTGGAG
>JANXUC010000118.1 GCA_025352065.1 Acidobacteriaceae bacterium
GCAGGCGCTGGCGCTGATTGAGGGCGGCGTGGATATTCTGCTGGTCGAAACTTGCCAGGATTTGTTGCAAGCGAAAATTGCTGTGGCCGCCGTTTTCGAAGCGATGAGGAAGGCCGGGAAACGGTTGCCGGTGCAGGTACAAGTCACGCTGCAAGAGACGGGTGTGATGTTGCTGGGCACTGAAATCGGTGCGGCACACACGGCGCTGGAGCCGTTCGATATTGATGTGCTTGGGTTGAACTGCGCGACTGGCCCCTTGGAGATGAACGATGCAGTCCGGTATCTCGGGCTGAATTCCACGAAGCATGTTTCTGTTTTACCGAATGCGGGGCTGCCGCAGAACGTGGGCGGTCGCGCGCACTACAAGCTGACGCCGAAAGAGCTGGCGGACTACCATAAACATTTTGTGGTCGACTACGGCGTTCGCATTGTGGGTGGATGTTGCGGAACCACGCCGGAGCATTTGAAGGCAGTCATAGAAGCGGTTTCCGGAGTGGAACCTGCCAGGCGCGAGGTGAAAGCCATTGGTGCGGCAGGAAGCGCCTATGCGTCCGTGCCGTTCGATCTTGATCCCAAGCCTCTGATTGTTGCTGAAGAACTGAACACCACGACGCGCGTGGAACATTTTCGCAACCTTGTGCGCGGAGAGAAATATGACGACATTCTGACCTTGGCGAAAAAACTGGCGAACGATGGTTCGCACATGCTGGACCTGTGCTGCGCAATTGTCGGCGAGGACGAGAAGGCTTACATCTGCGCCGTGCTGGAGAAGATTGCCACCCGCGTGCCCGCGCCAATCCTGGTCGATAGCACGGAAGCGGACGTAATCGAAGAGGCGCTCAAACGGATTCCAGGCAAGGCGATTATCAATTCCATCAATTTGGAAGACGGCGAAAAGCGGACGTCGCAGGTTCTGCCCATGGCCAAGCGCTACGGCGCCGCCGTCATTGCACTGACCATTGACGAAGAAGGCATGGCGCTGACAGCGGACCGGAAAGTTGCGATTGCCAAACGCATCCATAAGCTGGCTACGGAGAAATACGGAATTCGCGGAGTGGATTTGATTTTTGATCCACTGACGCTGCCGATCTCTACCGGCCAGGAAGACTATCGTAGTGCGGGAATGGAAACGCTGGCGGCGGTGAAGCGGATTAAAGCTGAGATTCCGGATGTCCTCACGATCCTGGGTGTGAGCAACATTTCGTTCGGGTTGGATGCTTATCCAAGGCGTGTCTTGAATAGCGTATTCATGCACGAAGCGGTCGATAATGGTCTGGATATGGCCATTGTTAACTACAGCAAAATCTATCCTTTATATAAAATTCCTCAAGTTCAAGTTGAGCTTGCGCGCAAGCTGATTCACTGTGATCGCTCGGCAGGCGATCCGCTGCAGGTTTACATGCAGCACTTCGCCGGAAGCAAGGGGATGAAAGATACCGCAGCCCGCGCGCATGTGGAATCCCTGGCGATTGAAGACAAGCTGAAGTACGCGATTATCAACGGCGAAAAGAGCGTAGGCGACGGCGAGAAGAAACAAACTCTCGATCAACTGTTGGACGAGGCGCTGACGACTTACACGCCGCTGGACATTATCAATAACGTGCTGCTCGACGGGATGCGAACGGTGGGCGAGCTGTTTGGCGCGCGCAAAATGCAGCTGCCGTCGGTGCTGGATTCGGCTGGAGTGATGAAGGCTGCCGTCGCATATCTGGAACCCAAGATGGAGAAGAAGGCCGGGTCGCAGAAGGGCACGCTGGTGCTCGCGACCGTGAAGGGCGATGTTCACGACATTGGTAAGAATTTGGTGGACATTATTCTGACCAACAACGGCTTCAAGGTAGTGAACCTTGGAATTAAACAGCCAGCGGAGACGATTCTTCACGCTGCGGCCGAACACAAAGCGGATGCGATTGGGCTTAGCGGCTTGCTAGTGAAGTCAACGCTGGAGATGAAGTACGTCATCCAGGATTTGCAGTTGCGGAAGCTGGATATTCCAGTGATTTGCGGCGGGGCGGCTCTGACCCGCAAGTATGTGGAGGATGATTTGCGACGCGAATATTCTTCGGCGGTGTTTTACGCCAACGACGCGTTTGATGGCCTTCACATTATGGAGGATTTGATTTCTCCGAATGGCGCGAAAGAGGCGCGGTTGCTGGAAGGGCGGACGGTCAAAGAATATGCAAAAACCGTCCATGCCGAAGAGGAAGGGCCCGCGTTTTCGGAACGTAGCAAGGTTGTGCAGGATGTGCCTAGCGTTCCGGTGGCTCCGTTTTACGGCATTCGGGTGAAGAAGGATTGGGACTTGCGGGAAGTGTTCCCGTACATCAACGAGACGGCTCTGTTTAAGAATCAGTGGCAGTTGAAAACCGCATCGCAGGAAGACTACTTGCGGCTGGTGCAGGAGAAGTATCGTCCGATTTTGTTGAAGATGCAGGAAGAGGCTTTGACGTCAGGAGTGTTGGAGCCGAAGGCGGTCTGGGGATATTTCCCGTGTCAGGCTGAGGGGAATGACGTGGTTGTGTACCAGCCAGAAGACGGTTCACCACGGAGTCACGGAGACACGGAGAAACTGCAAGAACTTTTGCGATTTACGTTTCCACGGCAGCGTGAGGGTCGACGGCTTTGCATTTCCGACTTTTTTACGCGGAAAGATTCTGGAACCATGGACGTGATCGGCCTGTCGCTGGTGACCATGGGCGAAAAAGTTTCACACGCGGCGCAGAAGCTGTTTGAAGAAGGGGAGTACACGAAATACCTTTATCTGCACGGCCTTGGGGTGGAAACGGCGGAAGCGCTAGCGGAATATTTGCACAGGAAGATGCGGGAAGAGTTGGGCATTGCAGACGAAGACGCGCCGCGAATTTCGGATTTGTTCCATCAGAAGTATCATGGATCGCGATATTCGTTTGGCTATCCGGCGTGTCCGAATTTGGAAGACCAGACGAAGTTGTTTCAGCTGCTGAAGCCGGTGGAGAATGTGGGCGTTCGGCTGACCTCGGGATTTTTACTGGACCCTGAACAGTCAACTTCGGCGATTGTCGTGCATCATCCGGCAGCGAAGTATTTTGTGGTGTAGTGTTTCCTGCAACAATCTAACAGAGGAGATTTCCATTGAAATACCGCAAGCTCGGCCGCACTGGTTTTGAAGTCAGCGATATTGCCCAGGGACTGTGGGGGATGTCGGGATGGAGTGGTTCCAATGATCAAGAGTCTCTGGATGCCATGCAGTTGTCGGTCGATTTGGGTTGCAACTTCTTCGATACCGCGTGGGCGTACGGAGACGGCAAGAGCGATGGCCTGCTCGGCCAGATTCTCGCACGTAATTCGGGCAAACGGATTTACGCGGCTTCTAAGATTCCTCCGATGAATCTAAAGTGGCCCGCGTCTCCAAAAGACAAGTACAACGACGTGTTTCCGGCCGCGCATGTGTTCCAGTATACGAAGTCGATTCTAGAGAAGCTGGGGACCAAGTCGATCGATCTATTGCAACTGCACGTCTGGGACGATAGCTGGACGGGCGATCCCGAGTTTCGCAGCACGGTCGAGAAGCTGAAGAGCGATGGGCTGATCCAAGCCTTTGGTCTAAGCCTCAACCGCTGGCAACCTACGAACGGCATCAAGGCTCTGAATACGGGCCTCGTCGATGTTGTGCAAGTGATTTACAACATTTTCGACCAGTCGCCGGAAGACGAACTGTTTCCCATTTGCGAGAAGCTCAACATCGGCGTGATCGCCCGCGTTCCGCTGGATGAAGGCAGTCTGGGCGGGAAGATGACTTTGGAGACCAGGTTCCCGGATACCGATTGGCGATCGGGATATTTTGGTCCGGAGAACCTTGGCAATACGATTACGCGGGTCGAGAAATTGAAAACAGTTGTGCCCTCGGGAATGACGCTGCCGCAGATGGCACTGCGTTTTATCCTCTCGAATCCCGCAGTAAGCACGACCATTGCTGGCATGCGCAAGCTGGATCATGTGCGCGAAAACATGGCTTTGAGCGAAATGGGTGGGCTGGATGCAGCGCTACTTCAGGCTCTGAAGCCTCATCGCTGGGACCGCGTTGTAAAGCCGTGGTCGGATTGAAGAGAACCAGTTGCAGGTAAAGAGCGACAGATTGGATTGCGGAGACGTATGAAGTGGCATAACGGTTTAGTTTTCGGCGGGTTTGCGGTTCTGATCCTGCTCGGATGGAGCGGCGTGTTCGATCCGAAGGGCCACGCGCCAGCCGGGCAACCTGCATTCGTGGAGCTCAATACCATGAAGATGGCCGCGCTGCGCGAGGCGTTCAACCGCGCTGCTGACCGGGTGCGAGTTGTAATTCTTGTCTCGCCGACTTGAGGGCTTTGTCTGCAGGGGGTCTCTGCAACCAACGCTGTCCTGAAAACCATGCCGGAAGCCAAGGCGAAAGTGTTCGTGATTTGGGAGCCAATAACGTTCAGCGATTTCAACCTCCCACCTGACTCCGCGCTGCAACGGATACCGGACATTCGCGCGGCGCAATATTATGATCGCGATCACCTTGTCTCGAACGCTTTGCGAACTCAAATGTTGGCCCATGGAGTAACAGGCAAGGACTATTTTGTGAAAGCGGAAGTTGTGTGGGACACGGTCGCCGTCTACGCGCCAGGAACGCGATGGGAAGTTGGTACGGGCGCCACCCCTAAATTTGTGGGCGCACCGGCAATCAGGCCAAGCGAACAACTAGCCGGGCTATTGCGCTAGATGTTCGTGCGAAAGCTATACGATGGCGTCGCAACCTGAGACCCGCTACCGTCAAAGCGGAGCCGCCTGCAGTTTGCAAACCTTTCATTGAGTGATTGCATCCAATGGAGGTCCGCCCCAGATCGTACTCTCGAGCTCCCAGATCAATACTTGCGAGCTGCAGGCAGGGCTTTTTGTTTCTTGAAATTGCGGTATAATCCGAGGTAGCCATGCTGAAATACTCGATTGTAATTCCCCTGCACAATGAGCAGGAGAATGTTACCGACCTCTATGACCGCCTTAAAGCGGTGATGGAAGCGAGCGGTGAGACATTTGAAATCGTTCTGGTGGACGATGGCAGCGAAGACCAGACCTTTGATCTACTGCGCGAAATCGCCTCGGTCGACAGCCGAGTGACGGTGGTCAAGCTGCGGCGAAATTTTGGCCAGACGGCCGGTTTGGCAGCGGGCTTCGATCACGCGCGCGGCGAGTTCATCATCGCGATGGATGGCGACCTTCAGCATGATCCGGCCGATATCCCGCTCTTCCTCGAGAAAGTTGCCGAGGGCTACGACATTGTCAGTGGCTGGCGCAAGCAGCGTATCGATAATTTCTGGCTGCGGCGTTTCCCATCCCGCGTAGCGAATTGGACGATGGCCAAGCTGAGTGGCGTTGATATTCATGATTTTGGCACGACCTTCAAAGCCTACCGACGCGAGATTCTGGAACAAGTACCGCTCTACGGCGAACTCCATCGCTTCATTCCGGCGCTGGCCTCCTGGCATGGAGCCACAATCTGCGAAGTGCCCATCCGCAACATCAACCGCGAGCGCGGTGTTTCGCACTACGGCATTTCCCGCACGTTCCGCGTGTTTTTCGATCTCATTACCATCCGTTTTCTGCTTCGGTATCTCTCGCGTCCGCTACATTTCTTCGGTACCGGCGGCATGTTGAGCATTTTTGCGGGCAGCGGGATCGCCGTCTGGCTGATGGCGCAAAAGCTCCTCCATCACATTGACGTCGTCGCGAGCCATGGACCACTCATGCTGTTTGGGGCAGTCTTGCTCGTACTCGGCATGAACTTGCTGGCGATTGGTCTTCTCGGCGAAATGCAGGTCCGGCATTATCATTCGCCCGTTCGCCGCGCTCCTTACTCTGTTGATCGCATCCTTCGCGCGCAAAGCGAAGAAGAATCGCATATCCAGGAATAGAAGAAAAGGAATAGTCAACTGTGGCGCGGACATTGTTGTCCGTGCCGCTGAGTACTAGCCATCGTGGTTAGTCCCCGTTTTTCCCAACCGGGCGTATAATTAGGCGTTTTTGTTCATGCCTATGAGTCCTGTCAGTGAAACCACCCATCCGCTCAAGCTCGCCGAACGCATGTCGCGCCTCGGTACCGAAACCGCCTTTGAAGTTCTGGTAAAGGCGCGCGCCCTCGAAGCCAAGGGCAAGAGCGTCATACACCTGGAAATTGGCGAGCCCGATTTCGATACGCCTGCAAACATTGTCGACTCCGCCGTCGATGCCCTGCGCAAGGGTTGGACGCACTATGGCCCCGCCGCTGGATTGCCGCAACTGCGCGAGGCCATTGCCGAAGACGTCAGTCGTTCGCGCGGCGTGCCCGTGAGTCCGGAGGAAGTGGTCGTCGTTCCCGGCGGCAAGCCTGTGATGTTCTTCGTTATTTTGGCGTTGGCGCAGGCTGGCGACGAAGTCATTTATCCCAATCCGGGGTTTCCAATTTACGAATCCATGATCAACTTCTCGGGCGCGAAGGCCGTACCGCTCCGCCTGCGCGAAGAGATGGATTTCCGCTTTGACGTGAAAGAGCTCGCGTCGCTGATCACGGATCGTACAAGGCTGATCATTCTGAACTCGCCGCACAATCCCACGGGAGGCGTTCTAACGGGGCAGGATATTCAGGAAATTGCGCAAGTGATTGGCAATCGCGATGTGATGATCCTCTCGGACGAAATTTACTCGCGCCTTATCTTTGACGGGAAACATCACTCCATTGCCGCTGTTCCCGGATTCAAAGACCGTACAATTATCTTGGATGGTTTCTCAAAAACCTATGCCATGACGGGATGGCGCATGGGCTTTGGCGTAATGCGCACGGATCTGGTTCCGCAAGTCTCGCGACTGGTTACGAATGCAACGTCGTGTACGGCAAGCTTTACGCAGGTAGCGGGTGTGGAAGCCTTGCGCGGAGATCAAGCCTCCGTTGAGAAGATGCGTCTAGAGTTCTTGCGCCGTCGCGACATGTTCGTGAAGGGTTTGAACCAAGTCAAGGGTTTCTCCTGCCGTGTGCCTGCTGGTGCGTTCTATACGTTCCCTAATATTGAAAAGACGGGCTGGCCATCCAAGAAACTGGCGGATGCTTTGCTGGACGATGCAGGCGTGGCAGCGCTTTCTGGAACAGCCTTTGGAGTGTCGGGAGAAGGCTATCTGCGATTCAGCATAGCGAGCTCGTATGAAAACCTTGAGCAAGCGCTAGAGCGAATAGGGAATTGGGCGGAGAAAAATCTCTAAAGCCGTATCGGACTCTGGTTTCGAGTCAGTCCTCATTCAAAAGTGAGCTTGTCATTCCGAGCCTAGCGAGGAATCCCTTCCACTACTACACTGTTAGAGAAGGATGCTTGGTCGCGCTCTGCGTGGCGAGGAGCGGTCTTCAACCGGAAAAAGCTTTCTATGAAAAACAGTTTCCGCATATTTGCCACCTGCGACATGGGTGACTCGATCAATCTCCTGCGATCCCGCGGGTATGACGTCGAGGTCTATCCGAAGCCAGAAGCGCCACCCAAGAGTTTGATTCTGGAAAAAGTCCGTTCCGGAATCGACGGCCTGCTGACCACGCTGCGCGATCCCATCGACGCCGAAGTGTTTGCCGCAGGTGCGGGAACGTTGAAAGTGGTCTCGCAAATTGCCGTGGGTTTCGACAATATCAATCGTGCTGATGCCAACAAATACAAGGTCCCATTTACGCACACAGCAGACGTCCTGACGGACGCCACGGCGGAGTTTGCCTTCCTTCTAATGGGTTCCGTTGCGCGCCGCATGTGGAACGCCGAGCGCCTTCTTCGCGAAAATCAATGGGGTTTCTGGCACCCTTACCTGCCTTTTCTAGGCGACGAAGTTGCCGGCAAGACAATTGCCATTATCGGAACAGGGCGCATTGGTCTTTCCATGATTCGCAAGTGTTCCGGGTTTGACATGAATATCCTGTGTTACGACCCGGCTTACCAGAATCATGATTTCGTGCAGGGCATCCAGGAAATAAAAGATCTTATCTTTGCACGCGGCCTGGTCAAAGAGAAATCGTGGATCAAGTATGTAGAGTTGACCGAAGCCCTTGCGCAGGCGGATTTTGTCAGCGTCCACGTGCCCCTGTTGCGCGAGGGCGAAAGCAAGATGCCGACCTATCATTTATTCAACGAAACGACGCTGCGAACCATGAAGCCAACTGCATATTTGATCAATACTTCGCGCGGCCCGGTTGTCGATGAACAGGCTCTAGCGAAAGCACTGCGTGAAAAGTGGATTGCGGGCGCTGCCCTCGATGTCTACGAGAAAGAACCACTCGCCGCAGATTCTCCGCTGCGGGATCCTGCGATTGAAGACCGTTGCCGGCTCTATCCGCACTTTGCCAGCGCGGCACGTATAACGCGGCTCTCTACCGACCCAACCAAGGGCATGGCGGGGCGTTGTGTGCAGGGCCTGATCGACGTGCTGGAATGCAACTACGGCGGCGACATTACGAAGATGCCCTACGTGGTGAACAAAGAAGCATTCGGCGGATAGAGAGACTCTTGGTGAATCAGCTGTTACCGATCTCGCCGAGGAATGTGCAGGGCTCTGCAACTTGCCCGAACTGACCACCCTATGTTCTCCAAGCGAACCGAATGGAAGCTCCAGCCGAACCGATACAGCGAGGCCTGCGAACGGTTTCGCGCTGAAGGTAAGATTGCGATCGACCTGACGGCTTCCAACCCGACTCGCGTGGGTCTGGACTACGCATCGGAAATCATTTTGCAGTCGTTGGCAGCGCTGGAGTCTCTGCAGTATCGCCCTGAGGCAAAAGGCCTGCTCAGTGCTCGCAGAGCCGTCGCCGCCTACTATCACTCACTGGGAGCGGAGGTCTGTACCGAGCAAATCTTGCTGACTACCAGCACCAGCGAGGCCTATGCGTTCTTGTTCCGTTTACTTTGCGATGCGGGCGACGAAATCCTTGTCCCTGCTCCAAGCTATCCGTTGTTCCAATTCCTGGCCGACCTGCAGGATGTGAAGCTGGTGCCGTACCCCTTGCTTTACGATCACGGCTGGCAAATCGATCTGCGAGGACTGGAACATCAGCTCACCGCGCGTTCCAGGGCTGTCCTCAT
This sequence comes from Acidobacteriaceae bacterium, assembly GCA_025352065.1. Taxonomy (GTDB): domain Bacteria; phylum Acidobacteriota; class Terriglobia; order Terriglobales; family Acidobacteriaceae; genus JANXUC01. The sequence goes on from JANXUC010000118.1 coordinate 9,081, forward strand.
CGTCCATCCGAATAATCCGACGGGCTCATTTGTCACGCCAAAAGAAATGCGCGTTTTGAGCTGGCTCTGCGCAAGACGGCAGATGGCAGTGATTGCGGACGAAGTCTTTCTCGATTTCCCGCTCGATGGGCCGCCACGCAGGACGTCTGCCAAGAACGCAGGCGCGCTTACATTTACCCTAAGCGGACTTTCGAAAATTGCAGGGTTGCCACAAATGAAAGCGTCGTGGCTAGTGACGAGCGGCCCCGAAGCCCTGGCGACGGAGGCTATGGCGCGCCTTGACGTCATTGCCGACACATTCCTGTCCATGAATGCGCCAGTGCAATTGGCATTGCCGATCTTGCTAAATCAGCGCCGTGCTTTCCAACACCAGCTGCAAGTACGGCTGCGCGCAAATCTAAAAGAGCTTGACCGCCAACTTGCGAAGCAGACTTTGATTGAACGTCTCGATGTTGAAGGCGGCTGGTATGTAATCTTGCGGGTGCCCGCAACTCGCTCGGACGAAGACTTAGCGATTGAATTGTTAGAAAAGAAGTCGGTTCTGGTGCATCCCGGCCACTTCTTTGACTTTCCAACGGATGGATATCTAGTATTGAGTATGTTGCCGCAACGCGAAGAGTTTCGCAAAGGCGTCGAAAAAGTTTTGAGTTATTTTCAGGCTGGCGCCACGCCGTAAAGCTAATCCTGCAAAAACGGATTCGACTCGCGCTCCTCGCCAATCGTAGTGACTGGCCCGTGCCCCGGATAAACAACTGTCTCGTCGGGCAAAGCCAGCAAATGCCCCTTCAATGAGCTAATGATTTTCTGGAACGATCCACCCGGCAAATCCGTCCGCCCAATGCTGCCTGCGAACAGCGTGTCGCCTGCAATCAATTTTTTCTCAGTAGGGAAGTACAAGCAGACGCTGCCTTCCGTGTGACCGGGCGTGTGCAGCACATTCGACACAATTGATCCGACCTGTAGCGTCTGCGCATGAGCGAGGCTTTGATCAATCTCAACCTTTTCCGGAGCATCCATCCGCAGCCATGCCGCCTGCACATCCAGCATCTTCAGCAACGCGTAGTCGTTCTCATTCAGCAGAATCGGCGCTCCGGTCAGTCGCCGCAGTTTCATCGCACCTCCCACGTGGTCGATATGGGCGTGCGTAATCACAATCTGTTTTACGGTGAGGTTGTGCTTCTGCAGGATGGCTAGAACGTTAGCGATGTCATCGCCGGGATCGATGACCATCGCTTCCCGTGTCGTCTCATCGCCAACGATGGAGCAATTGCACTGCAGCGGGCCCACGGGAAGGACTTCGTGAATCATCGGAGGAGGGTTATTTCTTCGGCGCGGTCGGAGCTTGCGAAGTGGCCGGAGCCTTCACATTCTCAAGCACAGACTTAGGTCCTTGCTTGAGCGCCATCACGCCGAGAGAAAGTGACGTCACCATAAAGATAATTGCCGACCAGGTCGTCGCGCGCGAGAGTGCGGTAGCTGCGCCGCGAGGTCCGAACGCCGTTTGGCTGCCCTGTCCGCTAAAAGCGGCGGCAATGTCCGAGCCCTTGCCGCTCTGCAGCAGCACAACAATGATCAGGAAAAGGCACACAACAACGTGCACTGTAACAACCAGGTAATAAATAATATTCATGAAATTGGATTCCTAATTTTTTGGTTTACGCAAGGCGGGGTAGAGCCGCGAAACCCTGTATTTTCAAGTTAGATTGTACGATGAGCGGGGGATTCTCCACAAACGCGCAGCCCGTGCCTCCCCGTGCCTCTGGTTGAGAAGCTTCCCACTACTGCGCTAGGCTTGTAGTTTGTTTAACATAGCGATCCACGGATTCCGCTGCCTTGCGGCCCTCCGCGATGGCCCACACCACCAGAGATTGTCCCCGGCGCATGTCGCCAGCCGCGAAAACTCCCGCCACCGACGACATATAGCCGGCGTCCGCTGCTACGTTTCCACGACCGTCCAAGGCTACCCCTAACTGTTCGAGCATCCCTCTGCGAACCGGTCCCAGGAATCCCATCGCCAACAGAACAAGATCAGCTTCAACCATGAACTCAGAACCAGCGATAGGCTCGAACTTCGGCGGCGCTCCTACTCGCACGCCATGCAACTGTCGAACATTCCCGTCGGCATCCCCCGTGAACTTGGTCGTAGCCAAGCTCCAATCGCGAGTCCCGCCCTCCTCGTGAGCGCCTTCAGTCCTCAATTGCATCGGCCACAGCGGCCACGGAGTCTGCGGGGATCGCTGCTCCGGCGGTTTCGGCATGATCTCAAATTGATGAACCGACAGCGCTTTTTGCCGATGGGCCGTGCCTAGGCAGTCAGCCCCGGTATCGCCGCCGCCTATGATTACGACACGTTTTCCGGTAGCCAAAATCCCTGACTCCGCAACCGCATCGCCCAGATTGCGCCTGTTTTGCTGCGGCAGAAACTCCATCGCAAAATGAATTCCCTTAAGTTCTCGTCCCGGAACGCTTAGGTCACGGGAATGCTCCGCGCCACCCGCCAGCAAAATCGCGTCGAATTCATGCTGCAGATCCGCCACCGCCACGTTGCCGCCGACATGCGCACCCGTGACAAACTTCACGCCTTCGGACGACATCTGTTCGAGTCGGCGATCAACAATATGTTTTTCCAACTTGAATTCCGGAATGCCGTAGCGAAGCAATCCGCCAATGCGATCAGCCTTTTCATACACAGAAACTGAGTGTCCCGCGCGGCAAAGCTGTTGCGCCGCCGCCAATCCAGCTGGCCCCGATCCCACAATCGCGACTTTCTTCCCAGTACGAACCTTCGCGGGCTCTGGCCGAATCCAGCCCTCGCGGAAGCCGTGCTCAATAATGTCTTTTTCAATTTGCTTGATCGCGACAGGCGGCTGATTGATGCCCAACACACACGAAGCTTCGCACGGCGCTGGACAAATACGGCCCGTAAATTCCGGAAAATTGTTGGTCGCATGCAGCCGCCGTAGCGCGTCCTGCCAGCGCCCGCGATAGATCAAATCATTCCAGTCGGGAATCAGGTTGTTGACCGGACATCCGTTGTGGCAAAACGGAACTCCACAATCCATGCAGCGCGCACCTTGCTTCTGTAGTTTCTCTTCTGGAAAGTCTTGGTAAATCTCAAACCAGTCGTTAACCCTCTCCGTCACAGCACGGCGTTGCGGAAGTTCGCGCTCGTATTCCACAAACCCAGTTGCCTTACCCATGGCGCACCTGCCCATAAGAGGCAGCCATCAACTGCGGTGCCGCCGATGCAGTTGTTATTGGCACATAGGGACGGGCGCAGCGCGGAATTCCTTGCGCACGCTTGTATTCGTGCGGAAATACTTTGATAAAGCGCGGTAGCATTTCCACCCAGTTCTCCAAAATCCACTGTGCCCTCTGGCTGCCGGTTAAATCCAGGTGCCTTGTCAGCAGGTCGCGGACAATCCGCGCATCGGCCTCCGCAATCACGGGTTCCAAATCCACCGATGCCAGGTTGCAGCGCTTCTCCGGAAAATCAAGCTTCTCATCAAATATGTATGAGATCCCGCCGCTCATGCCCGCTGCAAAATTGCGTCCACACGCTCCCAACACCACCACCAAACCCTTCGTCATATATTCGCAGCCGTGGTCGCCAACGCCTTCTACTACAGCCGTTGCGCCGGAATTGCGCACTGCAAAGCGCTCGCCTGCCGCGCCGTTAAAGAACGCTTCTCCACTGGTTGCGCCATACAAAACCACGTTGCCAATAAGAATATTCTCTTCCGCGGCAAAGCTTGAATCCCGCGGAGGATAAACCACAATGCGCCCGCCGGAAAGGCCTTTGCCCACGTGATCGTTCGCATCCCCTTCCAAAGTCAGCGTGATGCCCTTCGCCAGGAATGCACCAAAGCTTTGCCCCGCAGACCCCGTAAAGTTGATTCGTATCGTGTCTTCCGGCAATCCCTCCGACCCGTAACGACGCGCCACTTCACCACTTAACATCGCACCCACGGTGCGATGTGCGTTGCGAATGGGCAATGTCATTTCCACAGGTTCACCATGTTCGAATGCAGAACGCACATGCTCGATCACATGATGATCGAGAGCCTGTTCCAATCCGTGATCCTGCGCTTCCACCTTGCGACGCGCGACGCGACTCGGTACCTGCGGGTTGTAAAAGAGCGCCGACAAATCGATTCCGCGCGCCTTCCAATGGTCCAGAGCGGGCGCTGCATCCAGCATGTCGACGCGGCCAACCATCTCATCCATCGCGCGGAAGCCCATATCCGCCATGTAACGCCGCACTTGTTCCGCAAGATAAAAAAAGAAATTGATGACGTGTTCCGGCTGCCCTGAAAACTGTTTGCGCAGTTCTGGATCTTGCGTTGCGATGCCCACCGAACACGTATTCAGATGGCACTTGCGCAGCATAATGCAGCCCATCGCAATCAGCGGCGTCGTCGCGAATCCAAACTCTTCAGCACCCAGCAGCGCGGCAATCACAACGTCGCGCCCAGTCTGCAGCTTGCCATCCGCTTGCACGCGAATGCGTCCGCGTAGATCATTCAGCAGCAATACTTGATGTGCTTCCGCCAGCCCAAGCTCCCACGGCGCGCCCGCATGCTTGATCGAGCTCAGCGGCGAAGCGCCCGTCCCGCCGTTGTCGCCGCTGATCAGCACAACATCCGCGTGAGCTTTAGCCACACCCGCGGCAACCGTCCCCACTCCCACTTCCGCCACCAGCTTCACCGCAATGCGGGCGGAGGGATTCACATTCTTGAGGTCGTAAATCAACTGCGCCAAGTCTTCAATCGAATAAATGTCATGATGTGGCGGCGGAGAAATCAATCCCACACCAGGGATCGAATGCCGCAAACGCGCAATTACGTCATCGACCTTGTGCCCCGGAAGCTGGCCTCCCTCGCCGGGTTTGGCCCCTTGCGCCATCTTGATCTGCAACTCGTCCGCATTGACCAGGTAGTTTGCAGTCACTCCAAAACGCGCTGACGCAACTTGCTTCACCGCGCTGCGGCGTGAATCCCCATTCGCATCGGGCAAGTAGCGCTCTTCATCCTCGCCGCCTTCACCGGTATTCGACTTGCCGCCAATGCGGTTCATTGCAATCGCCAGCGTCTGGTGCGCTTCCTTGCTGATCGACCCGAACGACATTGCTCCTGTCGTAAAGCGCTTAACAATCTCCTTCGCTGGCTCTACTTCCTCAAGCGGAACAGGGTGCTCGGATGTCTTCACCTGCATCAGGCTGCGAAGCGTGCAAAGGTTGCGGCTCTGGTCGTCTATCAGCGCCGTGTATTCCTCAAACGTCGCGAAGCTCGAATTCCGTACAGCATGTTGCAGCTTGCTAATGGAGTGCGGGTTCAGCAAGTGATATTCGCCGTCCGTTCGATACTGGTAAGCGCCTCCAGACACCAACTCATCATCAAACTCGGACACAGGATGAAACGCGTTTCCATGCTTCATCTGCGCTTCTTGCGCCAGCACTTCCAGCCCAATGCCTTGCAGTCGGGATGTCGTCCCGGCGAAATAGGACTCGACCAAATGCTGATTCAATCCAATTGCTTCAAACACCTGCGCGCCGCGATAGCTCTGCAGCGTCGAAATTCCCATCTTGGAAAAAGTTTTCAACAGCCCTTTGTTCACGGCCTTGATGAAGTTCTTGATGGTAATCTCCGCCGTCATCGTCTCTGGCAGATATCCGCGCGCCGCCAAGTCCTCCAGGCTTTCAATCGCTAGATATGGATTGACCGCACTCGCTCCGAAGCCAATCAACAAAGCGAAATGCATCACTTCGCGAGGCTCGCCCGATTCCACAATCAGAGCGACTTGCGTGCGCGTTTCCTCACGCACCAACAGATTGTGCACGGCCGCCAACGCCAACAAGCTGGGGATGGGAGCATAATTTGCGTCGACACCGCGGTCGGAAATAATCAGTAGTGTGTAGCCCGATTTCACCGCAAGCGACGCTTGCCGGCACAGTTCATCCAGCGCACGTTTCAGCCCCGCCTCACCTTCCGCAACTGGAAAGAGCGCCGACAACGTAGTCGCCAATAGGTCGCCACGAGAGACGCGGCGCAGCTTCTCCAAATCCCTATTCGTCAAGATCGGATGCGGCAATTTCAGCGTGTGGCAATTCTCCGGAGTCTCCACCAAAATGTTGCGCTCGGTCCCGATGTAACTGATCAACGACATCACCATTTCTTCGCGAATGGGATCAATCGGCGGATTGGTTACCTGCGCAAACAGTTGCTTAAAGTAATTGAAAAGTGGCTGCGGTTTGTCCGAAAGGCAAGCCAGCGGCGTATCCGTACCCATAGAGCCAATCGGCTCTTCGCCGTTGCTTCCCATGGGTTCCAGAATCATCTTCAAATCTTCCTGGGTATATCCAAACGCACGCTGCCGACGCAGGATCGTGCCATGATCCGCTGCGCACACACGCACAGGCTCCGGCAGCTGATCCATGGTGATCTGGTTGTCTTTCAACCACTGCCCATACGGTTGAGCGAAAGCCAGCCGCTGCTTAATCTCTTTATCGGAAACAATGCGGCCTTCAACCGTGTCCAGCAAAAACATCTTGCCTGGCTGCAAACGACCTTTCCTCTTCACATCTTGCGAAGGGATCGCCAGGACGCCGGTTTCCGAAGAGAGAACAACAAGATCATCGTGGGTCACGATGTAGCGTCCCGGACGAAGACCGTTGCGATCCAGCGTCGCGCCAATCACGCGGCCATCGGTAAAGGCAATTGCAGCCGGCCCATCCCACGGTTCCATCAACGATGCGTGATATTCGTAAAATGCCCGCTTTTCCGGCTTCATATGCGGATTGCCCGCCCAAGCTTCCGGAATCAGCATGGCCATCGCGTGTGGCAAGCTGCGCCCTGATTGCACCAGCAACTCCACAGCGTTATCCAGGTTCGCAGAGTCGCTACCGTGAGGCGCGACGATGGGGAAGAGCTTCGTCATGTCGGCGCCAAATAGCGGAGATTCCAGGATGGATTGGCGCGCGTGCATCCAGTTCACGTTCCCGCGCAACGTATTGATCTCGCCGTTGTGCGCAATGTAGCGGTAAGGATGCGCGAGCTGCCAACTGGGAAACGTGTTGGTCGAAAAGCGTTGATGCACCAGGCAGAGCGCGCTGACTACGTCGGGGTCCGCAAGCTCGGCGTAGAAATTTGCAATTTGCGGCGCAAGTAGCAAGCCTTTGTAAACAATCGTCCGCGCAGAAAGCGACGGGATGTAAAACATCTCCTTATCGTCCATCTCGGAGGCAGCAACTTCGGCCTCTGCGCGCTTGCGGACAATGTACAGCCTGCGTTCAAAAGTGTTTTCGTCCATACCGGGTGCTCGCCCGACAAAGATTTGCTGAATGTAGGGCTGCGAGGCCCGCGCTACGCGGCCAATTGCCGCGCCATCAACCGGAGTGTCACGCCACCCCAGCACCGTGAGTTCTTCTTCCCGAACAATGCGCTCCAAAATTCCTTCGCACTGCAGCCGCTCGTGTTTCTCGACTGGGAAAAACGTCATACCCACCCCGTAACCGCCAGGCGCG
>JANXUC010000164.1 GCA_025352065.1 Acidobacteriaceae bacterium
TCAAGAATTCAGTTGGAAGTAATGGAGGGCAACACGGCCGCGGCGGCGCTTTGGAAATCTCTCGGATTCCGCAAGGTCACGGAACGCTACGTTTTGGCCGGAGACGGTCGTTGAAAGCCGCTATTGCACAACCGACTTACCTGCCTTGGCTGGGATACTTCGACCTCATGGATCAAGCGGATGTTTTCGTCATTCTCGATTCCGTGCAATTCGAGAAGCAATCTTGGCAACAACGTAATCGTATTAGGACCCCGGCCGGTCTGCAGTGGCTTACCGTCCCAGTTGCGTTTCGTGGGCGGCTCGCACAGCGCATCGACGAAGTCGGGATTCGTGAGCCTAACTTTTGGGAAACTCACCTCCGCGCCATCGAGTTAAACTACAGACGAACCCCGTATTTCGCGACGTACTTCGCAGAATTCGCAGGACTTCTCAAAGATACCCACGCCGGTTGCCTATTGGTGAATCTGAATTTGAAGCTGATTTGCTGGTTCATACAGATGTTGGGTCTTCGCACACAAATCTACCGCTCCTCCGCGATGCAGCAAACTGGAAAGCGTACGGAATTGCTCGCCAATATTCTGCAATCCCTAAGTGCAAATGAATATATTTCCCCCCTTGGCTCGGCCGACTATTTGCTCTCAGAAATGAGAATCATGACGGACCACGGAATCGAAGTCGGGTTTCAACACTACGAACACCCGGAATACAAACAGCGCTTTGCACCATTCCAGCCTTACGCGACTGTCCTAGACCTGCTCTTCAACGAGGGGCCACGTTCCCTGGAGATACTCCGCAGCGGACGCCGCACGCCCTACGCACCACAGGAAGTAAGACAGCTGCTTGCGAAACAGGTGGGAACCTGATGCCGAAGACCTTTTCCATCGCCAATCGCCCCATCGGCCCAGGCCATCCTACCTACATCATCGCCGAGCTCTCCGCCAACCACAATCAGGACTTCGACCAGGCAGTAAAAATACTGGAAGCCGCGCGCAACGCTGGCGCCGACGCCGTCAAGATCCAGACCTACACCGCAGACACCATCACCATGCGCAGCGATCGCGAAGAATTTCAAGTCAAGGGCGGCACGCTCTGGGATGGCCGCACGCTCCATGATCTCTACCAGGAAGCATTCACGCCATGGGAATGGCAGCCAAAACTCAAAGCCATCGCCGACGGCTGGAATCTCCCACTCTTCTCCAGCGCGTTCGATTCGACCGCCGTCGATTTTTTGGAAGCAATGCATGTACCCGCGCACAAAATTGCCTCTCCAGAGCTGGTGGATATCCCGCTGATTCAGAAAATGGCACGCACCGGCAAGCCGCTAATCATGTCCACAGGCATGGCCACGATCGAAGAGATTGAAGAAGCCCTCACCGCCGCACGCGCAGCTGGCGCCCAACAGATCGCGTTGCTGAAATGCACCAGCGCCTATCCTGCCGCACCCGCGGAAATGAATCTGCGGACCATCCCAGAGATGGCGCGGCGCTTTGATGTTCCCGTCGGCCTCTCCGACCACACCATGGGCATTGAAGTCCCCGTCGCAGCCGTCGCGCTCGGTGCCTGCATTCTGGAGAAGCACTTGACGCTGGCGCGCGATTTGAAAGGCCCGGACAGCGAATTCTCTCTTGATCCCACAGAGTTTCGTAACCTCGTGCAAGCCGTTCGCAATGCAGAACAATCTCTAGGCGCAATCCACTTCGGAGTAAGTGGCCGCGAAGAAGCGACTCGCCGCTTTCGTCGCTCTCTGTTCGTGGTCGCCGACATCAAGCGCGGCGAAACCTTCACCCCAGAAACGGTTCGTTCCATCCGCCCCGCTCAAGGCCTGCACCCCAGACATCTGCCGGAAGTATTGGGACGGCGCGCCGCCCGTGATCTTACATCTGGCACGCCGCTGGCATGGGAAATGGTTGCTTCACCAGATTGAACCATCGATCCTGCATAGTGTTTGTCATTCTGAGAGCCTGTGACCTTTATTGTTTGTTCCAAAAACTAACGCTGAAAACAAACAACTTACGCGCCTAAAAACCGCGTAATTTGAATAAAGTCACAGCCTCTGAGCGCAGCGAAGAATCTCTTTAGAACATCAATAGTCCTGGGGGCGATTTGGGTTCATCGCGTCTCTCAAACTAGCGGCTAACGTTGCATTCATGAAACAAACGCCAGAATCCCTAAAGCATAACCATGTGTAGAATTTACGGAATCTTTCGCTCGAACAACGCGCTAAACGATCACGACCTGTCTTGGGGCTTTCGTCAGACTTTTCTCCACAGGATCGGGCCAACTTACTTTGGTTTGGTTTTCCCTGAAACAATCCAACCTCAAGAGTAAGGCAACTCGTGATAAGGTAAGGAATAGAGAAAAAAGAGCTTTCCATGCAAAAGCGCGCAAAGATTACGAGCAAAGGTCAAATCACCATTCCCCGCGAGGTTCGACAGGCGCTGGGAGTGCGCCCGGGCGACCGCCTTCTGTTCGAGACCGACGACCAAGGGGTTCGGGTCCGTCCCCTCAGGACGGAAAGCCCGTTTGCCAAGTACAGGGGTATCGGCAACCCGGGCATTCCTTCCAGCAAGAAAGCTATCAACGACTGGCTACGCAAGATGCGCGGAGAGTAACTTCAGCCGTGACAACAGCCATTGATACGAACGTCATCGTCGCGCTCTGGGACAAGGATGCCGCGCTGAACACGTTGGCGCAATCTGCGTTGGACAACGCGCACCAAAATGGAAAGCTCGTCGTGGCTGCACCTGTCTTCGCAGAACTTTTAGCGACTCCGAGCCGGACCGAGACCTTCGTCAATTCCTTCTTTCGCGAAACCGGAATTACTATCGAGTGGGATCTGGATGAATTAGTTTGGCGGGCGGCGGGCAAAGCGTTTCAATCGTACGCTGAGCGCCGCAAAAAACAGCTCGCCGCCAGCCCGCGTCGCACTCTCGCTGACTTCCTGATCGGTGCTCATGCGGCCAAGTCGGGCTATCGGCTGCTCACCATGGACGACCGTCTTTACCGCGTATCGTTTCACGGACTGACCGTAATCAAACTCTAGCTATCCCGCCTCTACCGCACCACATCCGCCAATTTCCCACTGGCAATCAACTCCGACAACCTCGCAAAATCTCCTGACATCACCCGATCCTTCTCAATCGGCGGAGACGCGGTACGAATCGCAGCATGCGCAACCTGCCCTCGCTTCGACGGTTTCAGCGGTGCCAGAAAATCCACTGCCTGTGCCGCCGCCATAGCCTCGATGGCCAAAACATTGCGCGTATTTTCCACGACGCGCTTCAGTTTGATCGCACCCGTCATTCCCATGGAAACAAAATCTTCCTTATTCCCCGAAGTCGTAATGGAATCCGCCGATGCCGGATGCGCGTAGATTTTGTTTTCGCTGACCAGCGCCGCAGCCGTAACCTGCGCCATCATGAATCCGGAATGCAATCCTGCTCCAGGAGCCAGAAACGGCGGCAGACCTTCACTCAGCGCGGGATTCACCATACGCTCCAAACGCCGCTCCGAAATCCCCGCCAAGGCACACAACGCAATAGCCAGGAAATCCAGCGCAAACGCCACCGGCTCGCCGTGGAAATTACCACCCGAAATCACATCTCCCTGCCCATCCCACTGCCCAGCTACCCGCTTCGCATTCTTCGCGAATACAAGCGGGTTATCCACCGCGGAGTTCGCTTCTATTTCAAATACAGAACGACAATACGCCAGCGCATCACGCACCGCGCCATGCACCTGCGGAATACAGCGCAGCGAATAAGCATCCTGCACTTTGCCGCACTCGCGATGAGACTCCCGTATCTGGCTCCCCTCCAGCAGCTTCCGCAGATTCGCCGCCGTATGAACTTGCCCGGCGTGGGGACGCGCCTTATGAATCCGATCATCGAACGCCGCATCCGTCCCCTTCAGTGCGTCCAACGATAGCGACGCAATCACCTCCCCAGAATCCACCAGCGTTTCCGCAGCCAGTAATGACAATGCACCCACCGCCAACATTGCCTGTGTGCCGTTGATCAGCGAAATTGCTTCTTTCGCTTCCAGAACAACAGGCTGGATGCCAGCCTTCTTCATCGCCTCAGCCGAGGAGACTTTGCCGACACCTTTCTCTCCCCAACATTCCCCTTCTCCGATGAGCGCCAGCGCCAAGTGCGCCAACGGCGCTAAATCCCCGCTCGCTCCAACACTGCCTTGCGAAGGCACTATCGGTGCCACGCCGCGATTCAGCATCTCGCACAGCGTGTCCAGCGTGACCGGGCGAATGCCAGAAAATCCCTTAGCCAGCGAATTCGCCCGAAACAACATCATGGCCCGGGTTTCCGCCACAGAAAGCGGCTCGCCTACGCCGACGCAGTGCGAGCGAACAAGATTGATCTGTAGCTCCAGAATCTGATCACCCTTAATATGCACATCGCTCAACTTGCCTACGCCTGTCGTAATCGCATACGCGATCTGGTCCTTGGCCACAAGTGCATCCACCACAGCGCGCGCCCGCTCCACCGCCTCGCGCGCATCGGGATCCAGCAGAACGGGCCGGCGCTCAACTGCAACTTCGCGCACGGCCTCCAGTGTAAGGTCGTTTCCGTTTATGTGAAGGGCTTGCATGGGCTTCTATCTCCTAGCTTCCGCTCTTAGCTCAAACTTCTAAGGTTACAAGGTTTCAGGAATTTGAGCGAGACAGCTTTACCCAGCTCAAGCACTCCCCAAAACCTACACCGTGGCGCGGAAACCGTAAACGGAATAGGTAGATATACCAACGGAAACCCACCAGAGCAGACAATCAGGCAAGGGGTGCCCCGTCCTTGTCGCGTGCTTTGCGACAAGGCGGGGACTTTCCCGGAGAAGCTCGGTCCGATCAATCCTCGGTCCGCTCTCTAGCTTTTGTCCGCTTGAACTTTGGTCCGCTCTAGCAATGGAAGAACTCTAAAAATTTGTCATTCCGAACAGTTTTAGCGTGAGGAATCTGCTGTTTGCTTTCCAGAAACCGATCCCACCATCACTCGCGCGCACGGCAAGGGCACGGCTTCACAGGCTGCTTTCCTCAGTGAACCTCAGCGTCCTCTGTGCTAGAAAGCGTCTTCAACCGAACTCGGACCAGTAAATCACTTAACGCAGCCTTCGCACTATTGGACTCAGGAGTGAGGTTTTACCAGCCTCTTCCTCCAACCTTTTGCGAAGCCGCGCCACCCAGCGCCCAAACCACCGCCGCCCAGTCCCCTTCCACGTACTCCATTTCGGCCAGCATCGCGTTGCCCCACTCCTGCATGCTCGAATATGCCCGACGCACTGCAGCACCCAAAATCTTGGCCGACTACCCACGAATCGTCATCAAATTTTCCCTCCGCCCAACGCAGGCTGCAGACGGCCGCCTCTCGGCTTCGCTGGCAACGTTTGCCGTATGTACTGCCAGCCACTCGTCGTGAGGCGGTACATGTGACGTGCCGGCCGGCCGTCTTCCGAAGCTTCCCAACGCGTCTCCAGCACCCCTCGTTCCGCCAGACGCATCAGGATCGGATACAACGACCCCGACTTCAAACCCGTGTCTTTGCTGATGTCATAGCCATACTTCCAGGCTCCGGGAGTCTGCTGAAAGGCGGCCAGAACGACAAAGGTTTGAGGAGATTTCCGCAGTTTCATGGGCTAAATCTACATATGTAGAGTTAGCCCGTCAACCGCCACTTTTTGCGCGCTTTTCGCCACACACGCAACAAAGGCTCCCACCAAAATGAGAGCCCTCGCTGAGCATATCTTACTGTAAACCACTGACTACAAGTGACTTACTCTGTTACTGCTGCGTCAGCTTGATGTAATCCACCACCACCGTGTAACCCGTGCTGCTGGCGTTGTGTCCCACAGCCGTGAACTTAAAGGTATAGTTCCCAGCCGCTGGCAATGTGACCAGTCCTGCGTCGTATTCTACGAAGACGCCGTTGCCGTTCGCGTTATATTCGTCCTGACCGGCGCCTACGTTGACGCCGTTCACGGACGTCTGGACGATGGCGCGGGTCGGGAACTGTTTGGTCGCAAAGCGGACGTCGTAAGTTCCCGCTTGCGTCACATTGACGGTGAACTGCAAGTAGGCCCCGACTGCGGTCCCATCCGCAATCACTCCTAACCCGCCGGAGAAGGACGGCCACGCGAACGAACGAACGTTCGGGCTGCCGGTCGCCGGTATACTTTCCGCCTCATACTTGGTTACTTTGTTAATTGTGTAAACAGCGGTCGCGAGTGCGCTTGTGTTGTAGCCGTTCGCACCCGCAATCGCTTTGATGGTTGTAGTAGCCGCCACCGGAATCGCAGCCGTATAAACTTTGGACGACGTGGTCGGGTTACTGCCATCCGTTGTGTAGTAGATGGTCGCCGCAGGCGTCGTATCGCTCAGCGTCACGGACTGCGCAGCCGGGTACGACCCCGGAGCGGGACTGAACGTCGGTGTCGCCGCCGTCGGCAAGGTTGAGGTGGACGTATAGGTCCAACTAATCACGTCCTGAATCGCGGTCAATCCTCCGGTCCCGCCCGTGAAGCCGACGTAAGCCGTGTTAGCACCCACGGTGGAAGCAATATTCACCGCCCAACTGTTGCTGAATGTCGCGTTGGTCGTGGCATCCGTTAGCGTCATTTTCAACGTCGTACCGTCGTAAGTCATGTGCGCGTTGAAAACGTCGCCACTCAGGAGACTCACACCGGAGCTGGTCATATCCACTGCTGGCGTGGTTGGAGAAATACCGTTCAAGTACAGCCCGGTGGAATCCGTGCCTTCGCCGCTATTGCTGTAGATATCAAACTTGACTGCAACGCTCGTCGGGATACCTCCCACACCACCCACAATATCCGGTCCGTAGCCCAGCCCGCCACCTGTCGGTCCCAGCGCGGTCGTGCCCGTGTTCTGAATTACGAACGTCATGCCGTCCGCTTGCGCCGTGGTCATCTGGAAACTGAAATCGTTGGTGAAGTTCGTCACATTCACCGGCGTTGTAAAGAATGCGCTGCCCGCCTCGGTCCCGCCCCCATTGGTCAAACGCAGCCGTGTACCACTCAACGCCGCCGAACCATTCAGAGCCAGCCCGGTGGTACTGAAGCCGCCGCCGTAGTTGATTCCGCCAGACCCCGAGCTGATGGTGTACGTACCGCCAGCCAAGGCGCTGTTGTTGAATCCCGCCGCCGCCGCAATCGCCTTGATCGTCGTTGTCGCGCTGACTGCGATCACGCCGCTATATTTCGTAGACGAGGTCGTCGGCGTGCTGCCGTTCGTCGTGTAGTAGATCGACGCACCGGCTGTTGTATCGGCTAGCGCCACATTGACTCCGCTGGTATAGCTCCCCGGCGCAGGGCTGAACGTCGGTGTCGCCGTTGTCGGCGTGGTGCTAACCAATCCCCAAGCCGTAACTTTACCCTGGCTCCCAGCGTAGACCTTGCCATTGGCAACCATCGGCGCCGTGAACTTCACGCCGCCACCCGATTGATCTCGGGTTCCCGCCTGATTGCTGTTGTAGAGCATGGTTGCAAGGTTTGTCGCATCGAAGGCATACAGAATCTGGCAGCAACTCGAATTGAACGAACTGTTGTCCAGCACCCACACAATACCGCTGTTCGTTCCGTTCGCGGAAATTACTGGCGCTGCCGTTGAAAAACCAAACGTCTGGTTGCTTTGCGACGTGGGCGACGTGGAAAGAACCCCGCTGCTGTTGGCATTGAACGAGAACGCTTTAATCCGGTCGGCGCTGCCTCCGTCGTTCCCGCCGCCCCAATACACACTGCCGTTCCAATACGCGGGTGAACCCCAGATGCCCGTCGTCGCACCCGGAATTTCCTGCACAATCTGCGTATCGATACTAGTGCAGGTGGAGCAGAACTTGCCCATATTGTCGCGGTCCAGCAGATAAATCTTGCCTTCCTTGCCCATCTGTACCAGCAGGTGCGGATGCGCCGAACCCGTCGGTAGATCCGGCAGCACCATCACGCCACCCGAACCTACATCGGTGTCGCCGCCATTCAAACTGCCTTGATTGAACGGCGTAAACCAGTCCGCCACCGCAAACCCGCCAGACGGACCGCTCAACTTAATCACGCTATCGCCGTAGTCGCCATTGGTAGAGCCGTCATACGTACCATTGCCGGTCGCAAAATAAATATTCCCGCTGGCGTCCGTCGCCAGCCCGTCGCCCGACATCCAGATGCCATCCAATCCGCCATTGGGATTCGTGCTGAATACCGCCTCCTGCGCTAGCGTGGCAGCGTTGTACGACATCACCCAGCCGTGATAAGGCCCGACATCGCAATGCGACGCCCAAGCGATTACGACGTGCCCATTCTGCAACAGCAGCCCCGGGCGATTGTGTTCTTTTAATGGATCAAACGAAACAATACCGCCGACATTCCCGTCGCCAGTGCCACTCACGGAGCCGGTAATCCGCACCGGACCGCCAAACTTCTCCGCTCCTGTCACGATATCCAGGGCATGAATTCGCTGAAGATACGATCCATTCTCTTTCGTCTTTGCCACTAGATAGATTGTGTTCGTCGAAGGATCAATTACGGGAGTACTCGTAATGCCAACTTCCGGCACCAGATCACCGCAAGCCACATCCCCGCTGGATGCTGTCGTGATTCCCGCCCCCGCATTGATAAAACTCTTTTGCCATAGAACTGCGCCAGAATCGGCGTCCAGCGCGTACAGGCTGTCATGCTCGGTCGCAACGTAGACCACGTTGTGCTTCCCACCCGCTATGTTCGCCACATTCGGGACATAGAGCGGCTGGGCATAAACGTACCCGTCGACGGTCGTAGAAAACAATTTGCCGAATTGCGACTGGTTCACATTCGCGGGACTAAGTACCACTTCCTGGATATTCTGCCCGGTGCGGGCGTTGTCATTGTGATACGTCGTAACGCTTACCTGCGCGGCGGCAAAAGTTGCCAAAAACAAGCACAGACCGACACACATGGATTGGGCAGGGGGAAACACACGGGCAGACAACCGATTCATAAACGAGCTCCTGGGAGAGGGTCTGTTCTAAATTCAACCAAAACAACATTACAGCCCGAAAGCCAAGTCTGGCGCGGGGTTTGGGCGAAATTTCTTTTCGCCTTTGAAAGCGTCAGCGATTTTACACTGATTCCCCGGGTTGGCAACCCTATTTTTTCGTCCTGCAGGACGCAGGGTCCACGATAGGGGGTGCCCGAAATGCCGACCGTTCAGCAGGTGTTACGCAGTCGGCTTAAACCCCTCAGGCCAACCTCCGCTTGCCCTCTTGTGTGCTCACGCAACAACTGATAACCCTCCCACCCCGCCCTAAGTTGCCTCCACCAAAGAGGACTGTAGAATCCCCTACCCCGCTGCTACAAAAAGCACAGGCTCATTTTTCAGAATTGGGCCACCTGCCGCCGAATAGTCGGCAGCAGATCGCGGAGGCTTGGATGTGGCACGGCAGGTGGCGGGTTTACGGGCTTCTTTTCGTGCAGTTCATCGCTCTATTGCTAACCACTCCGCCAGCCCACGCCCAGGACGGCTCCACCGGAGCCATCCGCGGCAAGGTTGAAGATATCTCCGGTGCGCGCATCGCAGGCGCTCAAGTCTCCGCCAGCAATGACGACAACGGCATCGTCCGGCGCACTCTGGCCGACGCCAAAGGCAACTTCGCTGCGCAATTGTTACCACCCGGCGCCTACACCGTCCGCGTCACTTCTCCGGGAATGCAAACCGAACTGCAGAACGCCATCCGCGTTGAACTTGGCTCCGCCACGGAAGTCTTATTCCAGCTCCGCGTCGCTGAGAACAATGAGTCTGTAACCGTCGTCGGCGAATCACGGCCCGTCGAGACTCAGGCCAATGGTGTCTCCAATCTCGTTGACTCTCGCGCCATCGCCGAACTACCCCTCAATGGTCGGCGCTTCACTGACTTAGCGCTCCTGACTCCCGGCGTCGCGCAAGACCCTCGCGGCCTCACCTCCGGCTCCAACGGCGACCTCTCCTCTGGAGGCATTCGCGGCTTCCAAACCAGCTTCCTCGTCGATGGCGCTGACAACAATAACGGCTTCTTCTCTCAGGCCCGCGGCGGCTATCGCGCACCCTACCAATTCAGCAACGAAGTCGTCCAGGAATTCCGTGTCGCCTCCAGCGGCTACAGCTCCGAACTGGGGCGTGCCAGCGGCGGCGTCATCAATATCATCACCAAATCCGGCGGAAACCGCTTCCATGGCAGTGCTTTCTACAACTTACGAGACAGCTCCTTCAACGCCAGAACTCCCGGCCTCAACTCCCGGCCTACCGATCGCCAGCACCAGGGCGCAGTCACCTTTGGCGGCCCACTGAAGCATGATCGAGTCTTCCTCTTCGCTGGCTACGACCAGCACCTGTTCCGCGTCCCCACCGCTGTCCGGTTCGACAATGGAAGCCCTGCCTATGCCCCCCAGAAGGGCCAGGAACCGCTCTTCCACGGCGACTACGAAGATAGTGACCACGACCTTGTCTTTGCTCAGGCGGCCCAACTCTCGCGTCTGGGCGGCGACTTCCCTTCTTCCCAAATCGGGAATACCTCCTTCGCGAAAACCGACTTCACCCTCAACTCCCGCAACCAGCTCTCCGCACGCATCAGCACCTCCCTTTATTGGGGCACCAACAACAGCTTCCTGGATTTAGGAAATCCAATCACAAATTCCGCCATCAGCGACAACGGCCAGGAGCGCGTCACCACCGAAACAGTCGCCCTTTCGCTCAACAGCGGCCTTACCAACCAACTCACCAATAATCTACGTGCGCAAGTTTCGCGAGATCTGCAACGCTCCGTCCCCAATTCCACGGCTCCGCTGGCGAGAATTTCCACTGTCTTCGAGGGCGTTGGCCGCTCCTCCGTCCTACCTCGACGCACCAGCGAAGACCGCTTACATCTTGCTGAAACCCTGCACCTTGAGAAAACTCGCCACTCTCTGAAGTTCGGCGGCGACGGGCTGATTACCCGCATCGACAGCTTTTTTCCAGCTCTCTCCGGCGGCGAATTCATCTTCGACAAGATCAAAGTAAATCCGTTTACCTTCATACCCGAAGAAGGCGGCCTGGAGCTGACCCCGTTCCGCGCTTTCGCCCACAACGTGCCCCGCTATTACATCCAGAACTTCGGCTCTCCACACACACAGCCCAACACGCGGGAATACTCCGCCTTCGCGCAAGACACCATCCGCCTGCGCGATAACCTCAACATAACGCTAGGCGTTCGTTATGACCTGCAAACTTTCGCCCAGACCGGACTCCCCTCCAACCCGCTTTGGCCGCAATCCGGACGCGCTCCCCACGCCACCAACAATTTCGCTCCGCGCTTCGGATTTGCCTGGTCCCTGCGCGGAGATCATCCTATCGTCGTACGCGGCGGCTTCGGCGTTTTCTACAGCCGCATCCCGCAAATGTACGAATCGGCGCTAGCCACGGAAAATGGCTCCAACAGCTTGCACTTGATTCTGGACAACACACACACCCTCGAGCGCCAATTTTTTCCTGCCTACCCGAACGCGTTGGTCAACTGCTCGCCGACGGCCATCACCTGTCTGCCACCCGCTGGCCTCCTCAGCCAGTCGAGCACCGACGTATCCGCCTTCGCGCCAAACTACAAGACTCCTCAAGTGCAGCAGTCCAGCCTCAGCGTCGAAAAGGAAATCGGAGCCAGGATTGTCGCGGAAGTCTCATTCCTGCATACACATGGCGTGCATATGATCCGCGCGCTCGACGTCAATTTGCCGCCGCCAGCCGACGTCCAATATCCTGTATTTGACGAAGCCGGGATCAATCTTTTGGGTTACTATCCGGTGCAAACCTTCTCCACCTGGCAGCTCACGCAGTCCCTCACCTGCCCCGTCCCGCCCTGCATTAATCCGCTGAATCGCCCAATTCCCCAGCTTGGAGCCATCAACGTATTTGAGACTCACGCCTCCAGCCAGTACAATGGTTTGACGGTCTCCGTCCAGCGGCGCATGCGGGACGGACTGTATTTTCGGATGGGATATACCTGGGCCCATGCGATCGACGATGGGCAGGATGCGCTCGTAGCGGGTCGCCCGGTCACCGTTCAAAATTCATTTAGAACAAGCGCCGAAAAGGCGTCGAGTGTCACCGACCAGCGTCATCGGTTGGTTTTTTCCGTAATCACAGAGCCGAACCCTATGCCAGCTAGCCAACATGTTCTCTCCAGCTTGTTCAACCACTGGAAACTCGCAAGCGTGGTAACTGTCGGGAGCGGAAGGCCTTACGAGGCAAAGGTGACTGGGGATCCGAATCAGGATGGAAACAGCTTGAACGACAGGTTGCCAGGACGAGGGCGCAACTCATCGGTTGGACCATCGTACAGCACGACCGATGCGCGCTTTAGCCGTAATTTTCATATCAGCAACAAAGTAGGACTCGAATTTCTCGTGGAGACATTCAACCTCTTCAACCACAGCAACAAGCGGCTGATCATCAGCGAGGACGGCTTCCAAACCCAGGCGGCTCAATTCGTTCCGTTCGCGCAGCGTTCTGGAACAACGTTTTATCCGGGCCAATACCGGCGCGGAACGGCATCTACCGCAGCTACAAGCACTTACGCTCCGCGGCAGGTGGAAGTCGCGATTCGACTTAAGTTCTAAAGCCGTGCCAAGATTCCGGCACGGCTGTGTATTTGAGAGCAAGTACAAGAAAGATCGTTCATTTTTCTTGACTTGCAACAGAAGATTTGAAATAAGTTTGTAGGGTCCTAGTGGGACGAGTTTGGGGGTGTATCGAATTTGGCGGAAGTTAGATTGCAGGAGGGTGAGTCTCTGGAGAATGCCTTGCGGCGTTTCAAGCGCAAAGTGCAGCAGGAAGACATCATCAAGGAAGTGAAGCGACACTCCTACTACCTCAAGCCAGGCGAGAAAAAACGCGTAAAAGAAGCGTTGGCTCGCAAACGTAGCAGAAAAAAAGCTCGCAAAGAGCAAGACTAAGCAGGAGGGCCGCCACCATTGCGGTGGCGGCCCAAGTTGCTAGGGGAACCGGGTTTCGATTCCTTTCGTTGTACGGTGGCCGCTCTGGCCGCGATTTCCCCACCTCATACGCGTATTCCTACTTCATACGGAATTATCCATACCGAGCAAACCTTGTGTGTGGCGGGCCGAACACCAGCAGTCGTTTCGGAACAACGAGCGGATGAACGAGGACGCGCAATCCACCCACGAACTACCAAGGGAATTTCTCGTCTTGGGTGTGGGAGAGCCTGCCCCCCGTTAAAAAGGAGCTTACACTCGATGGAATTCCAGGATAAAGCACTGACCTGCATGGACTGTGGGACCGACTTTATTTTTACAGCCGGCGAGCAGCTTTTCTTCCATGACAAGCAGTTCAAGAATGAACCCAAACGTTGCAAATTTTGCAAAGCAAAACGCACTGCCACTTTCGGTCCAGCCGGACCGGAAGCGGTTCCAGCCTACAACAAGGTCGAAACCCGCACCATCTGTTCCCAATGCAACAAAGAGACAACGGTACCATTCCGTCCCAGCCAGGGCAGGCCGGTTCTGTGTCGCGAGTGCTTCCAGCAAACCAGGGTGGCGGCCGCAGTCTGATCGGTGGACGAGGCTATGGCAACCCAAGCCCTCCCCCTCTTTGCTACGATTAAGTTGGGATGCCTAGCTTCTACATTGAAAATTTTGGCTGTCGCGCAAGCCAGGCCGACGGCGCCACCATTCACGGCCAACTGGCGACCCGGGGACTCAATCCCGGTTCGCCAGCAACCGCCGACTACGTTGTTCTGAATACCTGCACGGTCACAGCCTCCGCCGATCAACAAGCCCGCGCTGCCCTGCGACGCATCCGCCGTCAGAATCTCCAGGCCGAAGTTCTGATAACAGGTTGCTACGCTCAGCGTGCCCCCGAGGAAGTCGCCGCCCTCCCCGGCGTAACTTGGGTTGCTGGCAATTCGCACAAGCATGCTGTTGCAGACATCCTACTTTCACCTTCCGGCCGTCCCGCCTCGGCCCCGCAAGCGCGGTTCATACCCTTGCAGACGCTGCAACAGCCCCCCGCCACCATCCATGTCGGAGATATTTTCGCCCACACCGAGCTCCTCGCCGCACCCGTGTTCGGCACTGGCGAAGACCGCACCCGCCCCATCCTTAAGGTGCAGGATGGCTGCAACAACCGCTGTTCGTTTTGTGTTATACCTTCCGTCCGCGGGCAAAGCCGCTCCCGCAAACTCGCCGAGGTCATGGCCGACATCAATACGTTAGTAGCGGATGGTTACCAGGAAGTCGTCCTCTCGGGGATCAACTTAGGACGATGGGGTCGTGACCTCAGCCCTACTTCAAAATTTGAAACTTTGATTGAAGCAGTATTGGAACAAACCGCACTTCCAAAACTTCGCATCAGCTCCGTGGAACCAATGGATTGGAGCATGGCCCTGATCGACCTAGTCCGTTCTTCACCGCGCATCGCCAAGCACGCGCACATCCCCATGCAATCCGGCAGCGACGCGGTGCTGCGCAGGATGCATCGCAAGTACCGCCCTTGGCACTATGGCGAAAAAATTGAAGCGATCCGTGCAGCCATGCCAACGGCCGCAATCGGCGCCGACGTCATGACCGGCTTCCCAGGGGAAACCGACGCGGAGTTTGACGAAACGCGCCGCATGATCGAAGACTTGCCCTTCACCTACCTGCATCTGTTCCCCTATTCCGCGCGTCCGGGCACACCCGCGGCGACTTCGCCGAATCAGGTTCCCTCGCATATCTCAAAACAACGAATTGCCATATTGCGCGAAATCATCACCCCAAAAAAGCTCGCCTTCGCGCGCTCCTTCATCGGCCAGACGCTCTCCGCCATCACCCTGCGGAATTCCGCCCACGATACTTCCAATGCCATCACCGATAACTACCTCAAGCTGCGTCTGACCGGACGATATGAAGCCAACCGATGGATCCAAGTCCGCATGGAAGGCGAAGCCGATGGCATCCTCACTGGCTAGCCCGTAACCACGTAGCCACAGGCACCTCGCCTGTGCGCTCTTAGCCAGCTCTTGCCAGGACGCAGCCTGGGATTCCGGCTCTCCCTAACCCGCCCGCATGCTATACTTTCGAAGTATCTTAGGGCACTACGGAGGCTAGTATCGATAAGCGTTTTATCCGCACGAATGATCGCATCCGCGTGCGTGAAGTCCGCGTGATTGACGACGAGGGCAACCAACTTGGCATTATGACGCCCTACGACGCCATCAAAAAGGCGAAGGAAAAGAACCTCGATTTGGTGGAAGTTTCCCCCTCCGCGGTGCCTCCTGTATGCCGCATCATGGATTTCGGCAAGTATATTTACCAGCAGGAAAAGCGCGAGCGTGAAGCTAAAAAGAACCAGAAAGTGATCGTAGTCAAGGAAGTGAAGTTCCGCATCAACGTGGACGATCACGACTACGACACTAAAAAGAATCACGTACTGCGATTCCTCGAAGAAGGTGACAAGGTTAAAGCGACCATCTTTTTCCGAGGCCGCGAAATGACGCGGCAGATGCTGGGCGCAAAGATTTTGGAACGATTGATCAAAGATGTTGGCGATCACGGAATTGTAGAATTCCGGCCACGACAGGAAGGCAACACGCTGCACCTGATCATGGCGCCCAAGAAGGTAGCTGCCCCGGCCGGAGAAAAGAAGCCGAAGCAGCCCAAGCCGCCTCAATCGCAACAGCCACCGGCCTCACCGCCAGCCGCTGCGGCGACCCCGGGCAGCCAAAGCTAATCCCGTTCAGCATCACCGTGTGGGCCATCGCCTTCCGGGAAGGCGAAGCGGAAATTTTGTTGTTCGCAAGTGCATCGAAGTTTGTTGTTCGCAAAGTGCATTGAAAAAGGCTCCACGGGAAGGGCACCACTTCAGTCGTGCCATCAGGATCAGCAGGATTTGGGCTTCAGCCCCTGAGGCAGCTCTTCCCGGTTGTTGTTACAGTTGATTTTTCAGAGGACGTATGCCAAAGCTTAAAACACACAAAGGCGCTGCGAAGCGCTTTAAAAAAACGGGAACTGGAAAAGTAATGCGTTCCAGTTCGTTCCTGCGCCACATTCTGACTTCGAAAAAAACGAAACGGAAGCGGCATTTGCGCGGCACCAGCTTAGTCAGTGACGCGGATACACCCAAAATCAAACGGATGATTCCCTACTAGTTGCTCGGGGAAGATTCGCGGTGCGGGCTGAATATTTGAATGCCCGCACCAAAGCGCCGCAGCAATCCGCGGCGCGGGCGTGTGAAGAGGCTTTTCCGATCCACCCGGATCGGAATCCTTACCTCCAGCCGCCATAATCAGGCCGTCTCATAGAGACAGCCCTCTAAAAGGAGAACAGCAATGCCTCGTGTAAAACGCGGAACTAAACGCCGCGCCCGTCGTAAAAAAATTCTCAAACGCGCCAGTGGATATTTCCTTACTAAATCCAAACTGTACCGCGCAGCACAGCAGGCCGTCGAGCGCGGTCTCATGTACGCCTTCACCGGACGCAAACAGAAGAAGCGCCAGTTCCGCTCCCTCTGGATCGTCCGCATTGGCGCCGCCACGCGTCCGCACGGCCTCAGCTATAGCCAGTTTGTTAGCGGATTGAAACTAGCGGGCATCGACCTTGACCGCAAAATCCTGGCCGACCTGGCGGTAAAAGATTCGGCAGGCTTCGCGAACTTGGTCGAACAGGCGAAAACCGCCAACGCCGCGCACAAAGCAGAAGTCGCCAAAAAGAAACCAGCGGCAGAGAAACCTGCGCCCAAGAAAACAGCGTAAGCGTTTAAGAACAACGGGTGCCCCGTCCTTCTTTCGCGTACTTTGGGAAAGAGGGCGGGGACTTCTACCGTGATCGTGTGGCAGCGAAGCTTGCTCCGCTGGGCGGTTGATCCGTATCAGGGCACGGCTTTAGCCGTGCCGTTAAGCGCCTAAATGAATTGCGGCTTTAGCCGCTGCAAAACTCCATGTACACCGTCCCCCAACTCACGGACTTCTCGGGCCAAGCCCTGAACGCAGAAAAAGAGCGCCTGACCGACGCTGTGGAATCTGAAGCCGCCGCCGTCAAAGACGAAGCCGCGCAAAAACTTTTTCGCGACCGCTGGATGGCCCGCAAAAACGGCATCCTAACCCAAGTCAACGACCTCTGGCTCAAAGCCTCCCCCAAAGAAGCCAAGCGGGATGTCGGCGCGCTCGTCAACGACATCAAAATCCTGGTTGAGAGCACCGTGGACGCCACCGCCCTCGGCCTGAAGCCCCAATCAGTCACCGTCTCCGACCGCCTCGACATCACCCTCCCCGGAATCCGCCGCCCGATTGGCGCCGAGCATCCCGTCCTCCGCACCATGAACGACGTCATCTCCGTCTTCCGCGCCATGGGATACTCCGTCGCAGAAGGCCCCGAAGTCGAAACCGATTTCTATAATTTCGAAGCACTAAACTTTCCGCCGAACCACCCCGCCCGCGACACCCAGGACACGCTCACCATCGCCGACCAGGAATCGAAGCCCCTGCGCGAACGCCTGCTGCTGCGCACGCACACGAGTCCGGTCCAGATTCGCACCATGGAACAACAGAAGCCCCCGGTCCGCATCATCTGCCCCGGCAAAGTTCACCGCCGCGACACGCCCGATGCCAGCCATTCACCGGTCTTCCACCAAGTCGAAGGTTTAGCGGTCGACACAAACATCACATTCAGCGACTTAAAAGGCACGCTTGATCACGCCATGAAAGCGCTCTTCGGCTCAGCGGTAAAGACAAGATTTTTCCCGTCCTTCTTCCCCTTCACCGAACCAAGCGCCGACGTTGCGATCAGTTGCATCATCTGCGGCGGCAAGGGCTGCCGCACCTGCAAACAAACTGGTTGGGTCGAACTGATGGGCTGCGGCATGGTCGATCCCAGCGTCTTTGATTTCGTGAAAGACAACGGCTACGACTCCACCAAAATCAGTGGTTTCGCTTTTGGAATGGGCGTTGAACGCCTGGCCATGATGAAGTACGGCATCGACGACATCCAATTGCTGTTTCAGGGGGACGTGCGCTTTTTACAGCAAGAAAGCAATTGACGGTGCCCCAGCTTCAGCCGCTGAGGTAAGGCTTCTTAGTCTCATGAAACTCTCCGCCCAATGGCTCCGTGAATTCGTAGAAATCCCCGTCGACGACGCGCGCCTAGCCGACGACCTCACCCACGCTGGCATCGCCGTCGAAACCGCCACCGGCTCCTGGGATGGCCCCATCTTAGACACCGTCTTCGACATGGACATCACCACCAACCGTCCCGATGCCATGAACCACTACGGCGCAGCCCGCGAAGCCTCCGCCCTGTACGATCTTCCGCTCAAGCCCACTGTTCCAAAACTGCCGACTGCCAAGCCCGGCACCGGCTTCCCCATCGAAATCCAGGAACCCGACCTCTGCCCCCGCTTCACGGCCCGCGTAGTCCGCAACGTCGTCATTCGACCTTCTCCGGCCCCGATCACCAAGCGCCTTGCCCTGCTCGACCATCGCGGCATCAGCAACGTAGTCGATGCCTCCAACTATGTCCTCTGGGAAATCGGCAAACCGACGCACGCCTTTGATCTCGATCTTCTCGAAGGCGGCAAAATCGTAATCCGCAAAGCCTGCGCCGGGGAAACGCTGAAGACTCTCGACGGCATCGAGCGCAAGCTCACCAACGAAGACCTAATCGTGGCCGATGGCCGCAAACCTATTGCGCTAGCTGGCGTCATGGGCGGCTTCGATACCATGATCACCGACAAAACGAAGAATATCCTGATCGAGTCCGCCTGGTTCGATCCAGCAACGGTTCGCGCAATGTCGCGCCGCCACGGCCTCCACACCGACGCCTCACACCGCTTCGAACGCGGCGCCGATTTTGAATCCACGATCCTCTCTTGTAACCGCGTAGCCGAACTCGTTCTTGCGTCCGGCGTCGGAGAACCAAACGGAGAACTCGAAGGCGACATCATCGACATCATCGCTCGCCCATTGCCCCGGACGTCTGTAATTCTGCACCTCGCGGAAGTGCGCCGCCACCTCGGCAAAGAACTTACCTACGATGAAGTCTGCCGTATTCTGCAGCGCCTGGGTTTTACTCTGACCCCTGCAACGGCAGACGAAAACGCCGAGCTTCCGGTCACCATCCCGAGCTGGCGTCTCGACGTTACGCGCGAGATTGATCTAATCGAAGAAATCGCGCGCCAGCATGGCTACAACAAATTTCCCAACACGCTACCGCCGTTTTCAGGCTCCGTCACCGAACTTCCGAATGCTCCAAAAGATGCCCGCCTGCGCACTTCTCTGCTCGCGCTCGGCTACAACGAAGCCATTTCCATGACGTTCATCGCGCCCGAACACGCCAAAACATTCTCCGCTGCAGATGTCCTCATGGTTGCGAACCCTCTCAGCGACGAGGCTTCCGCCATGCGCACCTCGCTGATTCCTGGCATGCTCGACATGCTGGCCTGGAACCTCAACCGCGGCTCCGACAATGTTCGCCTGTTCGAATCTGGGAACATCTTCGAAAAGACAGCCACGTCCCGCGACGAACAAAAACGCATCTGCATGGGCGCCACAGGCAACGCGATTCCTACCAGCGTTCACGAGAAATCACGCCCCTATTCCTTCTTCGACGTCAAGGGCGATATCGAAGCTCTTCTCTCGGCCTTTCTTAACTCCGTCGCGTTCGACACGGGTGCGGCGCCGTACTTCCACCCCGGACGCTCCGCGCGCGCTATTATCGGCGGCAAGCAAGTCGCACAATTCGGCCAGATCCACCCCGACATCGCAGCCGTTCGCAAATTCCGCCAGGACGTTTTTGTCGCCGAGATCTACCTCGACAAACTCTACGAAGAAAAGCTGCGAGAGCCTCGTTACTCGACCCCGTCGAAATTCCCCGCCGTCGCTCGCGACTTTTCGTTTGTTTTCCCCGAGACGACTGCTTTTGAAGATATCCGCATCGTTGTCCGCGGCCTTCCCATCCCCTTACTCGCCGCCTTCGACCCTGTCGAGACCTTCCGTGGCGGCAACACCGCCGCAGGCAAGTATTCCCTGCTCCTCCGCGCTATCTTCCAGTCTCCCGACCGCACCCTCCGTGAAGAAGAACTCGCACTGTGGTCAACCCAAATCATGCAATCGTTAGTAAATCTCGGTGGCGCTCTGCGAACTTAACCACGAAATGCCCGCGACAACCGAAGAATCAGATCCTCACTCAGTTTGCCCCTCTGTGTAACTCCGTGTTCTCAGTGGTTACCAGCGCTTCGGGTCCTTCTCAGCGCCTCCGTAGTAAATCAAACTTATACTGGAGCACATGACCAAAACCTTCGTCAGCGACAAAGTCGCCCGCTTCACCGAATCCGTCATCCGCGACATGTCTCGCCAAGCCGCACAGCACAACGCCGTCAACCTCGCCCAAGGCTTCCCCGACTTCCCCGCCCCGGAAGAAATCAAACGCGCCGCCCAGGAAGCCGTCGGCAAAGACATCAACCAATACGCCATCACCTGGGGCTCGCGCCATCTCCGCGCCGCCATTGCCCGCCAAATGCAACTCTGGCAAGGCGTCACCATTGATCCAGAAACAGAAATCACCGTCTGCTGCGGCTCCACCGAAGCTATGATGGCCGCCCTTCTCGCCACCACGAATCCCGGCGAAGAAGTCATCATCTTCGAGCCCTACTACGAAAACTACGGCCCCGACACCATCCTAAGCGGAGCCAAACCAGTCTTCGTCAAACTCCGCCCACCGCAAGAACTCAACGGCGAATGGACTTTCGACGAACACCAACTCCGCGCCGCCTTCCACAGCCACACCAAAGCCATCATCGTCAACACGCCGAACAATCCCACCGGCAAAGTGTTCTCGCGCCCAGAACTCGAGCTCATCCGCGACCTCTGCCTCGAATTCAACGTCCTCGCCATCACCGACGAGATCTACGAACATATTCTCTACGACGGCGCGAAGCACATCTCCCTCGTCGAACTCGATGGCATGCGCGACCGCACCATCGTCATCAACGGCATGTCAAAAACTTTCAGCGTCACCGGATGGCGGGTAGGATGGGCTGTTGCGGCTCCGCAAATCACTTCCGCCATCCGCAAAGTCCACGACTTTCTCACCGTCGGCGCTCCCGCCCCTCTGCAAGAAGCCGGAGCCGTCGCCCTAAGCCTGCCTCCGACTTACTATCAAGATCTCGCCGCCCGTTACCTCGCGCGCCGCAACCATTTAATGCCCGTTCTCGATAAAGCTGGCTTCCTCTGTTTCCGTCCACGCGGCGCCTACTACGTCATGACCGACATCAGCGCCTTCGCTTTCGACAATGACCTCCTCTTCGCCAAACATTTAGTCCAGAATATCGGCATCGCTTGCGTCCCCGGCTCCAGCTTTTACAACGATCCCCGCGACGGTGCCCGCCAAGTCCGCTTCGCCTTCTGCAAACGTGAGCAAACTCTCGACGCAGCCGCCGAACGCTTCCGCAAACTGCAAATACACTAGCTTTCAAGAAACGCCCGTTCAGATTGTCATTCCGAACGGCCTTATAGTGAGGAATCTGCTTTTCCGGCCCCGGTCTGCGATATACTCGGCCTAAGCGGCCCAGTTTTTAAGGAAGAGGATTCCAACCATGTCAGCCAAAGCGGAAGTGTTGTCAATGGATTTGCCAGCGGATGATTTTCACGCACTGGAAGAGAAAGTATACCGCACTATCGAAATGCTAAAGTCCGCCCGCGAAGCCAAAGCCACTGCCGAGCGCGACGCACTCCGCCTCCGTGAGCAACTCGAAGCCCGCGT
This sequence comes from Acidobacteriaceae bacterium, assembly GCA_025352065.1. Taxonomy (GTDB): domain Bacteria; phylum Acidobacteriota; class Terriglobia; order Terriglobales; family Acidobacteriaceae; genus JANXUC01. Next base: position 21,745 of record JANXUC010000164.1, read on the forward strand.
AGAAGAAATCGAAAATCTCAAACGCGAAGCCATGAAACTCCGTAAAGACCGCGAAGAAGTTCGCTCCCGCGTAGAAAAGATGATGCGCCAAATTGAAGAAGTCGCCGCCAACTAAACTGCGGCAGTTCAGGAGAGATTGCTATGGCATCGGTTCCAAAAGAATCCAACGCGTCGCGCTCGTCTGAGACTTCGACTCCAGATTCAGCCACCAGCGTTCGCGTCGAAATCTTCGACCAGGCCTACAACCTCCGCGGCACCGATCCCGACTACATCAAGCAGTTAGCGGAATACGTCGACTCCAAAATGCGCGCAGTCGCCTCGCAGACCACCACGGTTGAAACCATCCGGCTCGCCGTCCTCGCCGCCCTCAACATCGCCGACGAGTACCACATGCTCCTCAAGAACAACGACACTCCGTCTTCCGAGTACAGCAAACGCGCAAAAACCTTGGCCCTGGTTTTAGATGAAGTCCTGGAAACCCACCGCCGCACCGGATAGAGAAAGCTCGTGTAGGGCGAGCATTCTGCTCGCCGCTCTCGTTCGGATAAACCTATCCGAGCAACTCCTCCACCACCCCGTAAACCGCGCCCAGCGCCCCATCCAGGGCCGCTACGTCTTTTCCACCAGCCTCGGCCATATCCGGGCGCCCGCCACCCTTGCCTCCAACCTTCTGCGCGATTGGAGCAATCACTTTCCCCGCCTGTACCCGTCCAACCAAATCCTTCGTAACGCAGACAATCAACGACACGCCACCCTCGCCAGCCGATCCCAACACCACCACTCCCGACCCAATCTTGTCGCGAAGCTGATCCACCAGCGTCCGCATCTGCGCCCGTTCCAAATTGTCAACACGGTGCGCCAGCACCTTCACGCCCTTCACCAGTTTAATCTTGTCCTCCACCGACGCCACAGTTGATGACGCCGACTTCATCCGCACCTGATCCAGTTCCCGCGTCAGCCGCTTGATCTCCGAATCCTTCTTCTCCATCTCCCCGCGCAACGCCTCAGCCGGAGACTTCGTAGACTCTGCTCGATTGGTGAAACCTGCAACAATCTCTCCCAGTTCATGATCCCGTCGGAAGTGCTGCAAAGACCTCTCTCCCGCCACCGCCTCCACGCGGCGCACCCCAGAAGACACACTGCCTTCGCTCAGAATCTTAATCAGCCCAATCTCGCCAGTCGCCGCCGTGTGCGTTCCGCCGCAAAGCTCCGTCGAGAAATCTCCAATCTTCACCACCCGAACCTTGTCGCCATACTTCTCGCCAAACAGCGCCATCGCTTTGTATTCGTTCACCGCCTGATCAATCGGCACGTCGGCCATCGTCTTCACTTCCGTATTACGCAGAACTTCCTTATTAATAATGCCCTCAACATCCTGCAACTCTTCGTCTTCCACCGCGGCAAAATGCGAAAAATCAAATCGCAAATGCCCCGCATCTACCAGCGACCCCGCCTGCTTCACATGTTTGCCCAAAGTCTCCCGCAGCGCCGCATGAAGAAGATGCGTCGCCGTATGATGCCGCATCGTCGCACGTCGAATATCGGAATCCACCACGGCATTCACCTTCTGCCCCACGCGAATCGCCTGCTTGGCCAAAACCTTGTGCGCCCGCACGCCCTGCACCGGTGCGTAACAGCCTTGTACTTCCGCAACGATACTGTTGTGATCCTCGCTGTAAAGCAACCCGCGATCCCCAACCTGTCCGCCCGACTCCGCATAAAACGGCGTGTGGTCAAGAATAATTTCGCCTTCTTCGCCAGCACCCAACTCCTGCACACCTTGGCCCATTTTCAGAATAGCCAGAACTTCGCACCTACTAGATTCCGTCTGCCGATACCCCTCAAACTCCGACTTCGGCAAACTCTGATAAGCAGGATTCGCCGTCTGCTTCGCCGCACCCTTCCAGGAAGCACGGGCCCGTTTTTGCTCCGCCATCAGGGCGCTGTCAAAGCCTTCCGTATCAAAGGCCACACCTTGATCCCGGGCTGCGTCTTCTATGAAATCCCGTGGTAACCCGTACGTCTCGTACAGATTGAATGCCTTCGCCCCATCTAACTTTGGAAAATAGTTCGCCCTAAAGTACGCGACAAGGTCGATATCCTCCTTCCATCCGCTCAGTTCGATTGCGACATCTGGAGTCACTCGCCGAGGATCAAGTCTTCGCAACACTTCGTCAAGCAATAAAGTATCTATCGGGCCATGATGATCTTTCCCGTAGCCTGCCAAGCACGCTGCCCTCTCTTCTTCCCTAGCGCTATTGAGCATCTCCTCCAACTTCTCCGAAGCTTGCTCAACCGTCCTACTAAATTGCTTCTCTTCAGCAAGAATAATTGACGAGACGCGGTCCGCGGTTTCTAAGAGCTCCGGATAAGCATGTTTCATGAGTTCGGAAACTACTGGAACCATGCGAAAGAAAAATGGTTCCCTTTGCTTTAGCAGGTGTCCGTGTCGAATCGCCCGCCGCATGATCTTTCGCAAAACATATCCACGGCCTTCGTTCGAGGGACGAACTCCGTCTGAAATCAAGAAAGTAGCTGCCCTTGCATGATCCGCAATAATACGAAGCGACGGAACCACCTTGATATCGGCTTTAGGATCAACTTTCACCAACTCAGCTGCTCGACCAGTCAGTGGCGTGAACAAATCTGTCTCATAGTTCGAAATCACACCCTGCAATACCGACGCCACCCGCTCCAGCCCCATACCCGTATCAATCGACGGCTTCGGCAGAGGCGTCAACTTGCCGCTCGAATCGCGATCAAACTGCATGAACACCAAATTCCAAATCTCAACATACCGCCCGCACTCGCACCCAAATTTGCAGTCCGTGTGCCCCGCGTCGCTGGCCGCTGGACCCATGTCATAGTGAATCTCGCTGCAAGGGCCGCACGGCCCCGTATCACCCATCTGCCAGAAATTGTCCTTCGACCCGAGCTCGAAAATCCTATCTTTCGCAATTCCCTGCCCCGCCCACAAGTCATACGCCTCGGCGTCCCGCTCCACACCGTTCTCACCCTTAAAAATCGTCACATACAGCTTGCCCTTATCAATCCCAAACCACTCCGGCGAAGTAATCAGTTCCCACGCATAGGCAACGGCATCTTTCTTGAAGTAGTCCCCAAAAGAAAAATTCCCCAGCATCTCAAAAAACGTATGATGCCGGTTCGTAAACCCAACATTCTCCAGATCGTTATGCTTCCCGCCCGCTCGCACACACTTCTGCGAAGTCGTGGCCCGCACGTACCCGCGTTGTTCCACTCCAAGAAATACATCCTTGAACTGGTTCATCCCAGCATTGGTAAACAGCAAGGTAGGATCGTTCGCGGGAACCAGCGACGACGAGTGAACTTCCTTGTGCCCCTTCTGCACAAAGAAATCCAGAAACTTGCGGCGTATCTCCGAACCAGTCATCATGAAAGAAATTCTAAATGATTAGGCAAAAAAGAAGCGTTCGGTGCCCCAGGTTCACGCGCGTCCTCTGCGCGTGAACCTGGGTAGCGAGAGATCTCTCCCAAGATTGTCATTCCGCCCCTGAATGAAGTGAAGGGGAGCAACCTGCTGTTGCTCTTCGTCTGCCTTCGATGCCAAACCAGGCAAATACGCTGTATGCGCACCAAAAACTAAACTCCCTTAAGCATAGGCAACTCCACAAGGCATTTACACACTCTAACCTTTCTTGGCCCTAATAAATTTAGACGGAGAGTTGAATGCATAAGCAAATTGGCGTTGTTGCCTTGGCTATCACGTTGGCGATAGCGTTGACTGGGTGCGGCACCACGCCCGGCACCATTAACGGGTTTTGGACCGCTACTCTAACCAATCCCGCAGGGACGCCAGCGCTCGCGTTCCAAACCACCTTCCTGCAGGGGGGCGGTACCGGGCTCACTATCAGTAACTTCGCGTTTACAACCTCGGGTTCTTGCTTTGTATCGGGGCAAACCTCGGAGACCGGTTCCTTTAGCCTCGGCGGGAACTACAACGGCAAGGTAACAGGTTCGCTCGCTATGATCGTCACAAGCACGGTTCCGAATGCAAACAACCTGCTCAACCTCAAGGGCACTGTAAACGGAGGCACCATTACCGGCACGTGGACCCTTACCGGGGGTACGGGTTGCACCGGAAATGGAACGTTCATAGCCACCTCCACGCGATCGGTATAGACTTGGCAAGCTCGGTGCCCCAGATTCGCGTTCGTTTTTTTTGAACGCCAACCTGGGCGGCCGCTTCATTCCAAGTGCAGCGAGGAATCTGCCGTATCTCCCTGTGGGAACCTCTGTGTCATCTGTGGTTGGCCGTTCTACTCGGTGGTCTCTTCCGATTCCAGCGCCGTCAGCACTTCCTCTTCCACGTCCCACTTCTTCAAGATCGTAAAAATCGTCTTCGGCCCAAACCCTGCCCGCATCAGTCCCCGGAAAATCCGCGCCGCCTGCTTCTGATCTTCCGGCTTCTTAATTCGTTTCCGACGAAGATACTCTCGCGCCTGCTTCTCGTCATTCACTTCCTCAAAAACTTCGCCCACAGTCTTCTCGATAACTTCGCCATGCACGCCGCGCATCTTCAAGTCTGTCTCGATACGCCGTCGCCCGAATTTCTCATTATCCCGTCGGTACGACGAAAATGCCGTCGCATAACTCGTATCGTTCAAGTACCCCGAGTCCTTCAGACGAACAATCACCAGGTCCACCAGCGCCTGCCCCAACTCCGTATCAATCTCTACGCGATTCCGCAACAAACGCCGCATCTCCGCCACCGACCGCATTCGGCGTCCCAGCGCCCCCACCGCATACTCATGCAGAGACGCCTCGTCCATCAGTTTCGTCTTGGCGCGCGCAAAGGCCATAATCCTATTGTCGCACCGGAACCGCATGTGTAGGGCGAGCATTCATGCTCGCCGCTCTTAGCTCAGCCCCAAGACGTTCCCCTCTAAGAATTGTCATTCCGAAACGCAGTGAGGAATCCGCTGTTTGCTTTTGTCGCGCTGGAACCGCCCGTGTAGGGCGAGCATTCATGCCGCCAGCTTTTGACGTTGATCCGTATCCGGACACGGCTTCCTCTGTGCCCCTCTGTGTCGTCTGTGGTTAAAAGGTTTGTGTGGACAAAAAAATCGGGGCGCATCTTTCGACGCGCCCCAGCCTCAGGAGGAACACATTCGTTGTAAATTCCGAACTTACCGTCCAAACCCCGCGCTCTGCATCGATTGCCGCGAAATTTCGCTGGTCGACGCAATACCCGAAGCACGCAGCTTAAAGTCGTCGGCGTTGGAAGCATTCTCCACCGCAACTTCAAACGAAATCAGCCCGGCCTGGAACAGATCCCACAGCGATTGATCAAACGTCTGCATACCATACTGGGATGTACCGGCGGCAATCGCATCTCGAATCGACCGCGTCTTTTCCGGGACAAGAATACATTCGCGAATGTAGGCCGTGTTGATCATCACCTCAACCGCGGGCACTCGGCCCTCCGAATCGCAGCGCCGCACCAACCGCTGACTGACCACAGCGCGTAAGGTCGCTGCCAGCTGTAGGCGAACCTGCTTCTGCTCCGGAGGAGGAAATACCGCAATAATTCGGTTAATCGTTTCAATACAATCCAGCGTGTGCAATGTCGAGAACACCATGTGACCGGTTTCGGCAGCATGCAGCGCCGTACCAATCGTTTCCAAATCGCGCATTTCGCCAACCAGAATCACATCGGGATCTTGACGCAGAGAAGCTCGCAACGCGGTACCAAACGAAGGCGTATCCACTCCAATTTCGCGCTGGTTCACGTATCCCTTTTTGTCGCGATGCAGAAATTCGATCGGATCTTCAATCGTAATAATGTGTTCCGCTCGCGTAGAATTCACGCGATCCAGCATCGCCGCCAAGGTCGTCGATTTACCGGAACCCGTTACGCCCGTCACCAGCACAATGCCGCGCGGCATTTCGCAAATCTGTTCCACAATCTTCGGCAGATGCAATTCATCCAGCGCCCGAATCTTCGTAGGAATAACGCGCAGCACCAATCCCACGTTCCCTCTCTGCTGAAACACATTCACACGGAAGCGGCCCAAGCCGGCCACGCCGTAAGCCATATCAATTTCAGCCACTTCCTTAAACTTCGCCTTCTGCCGCGCCGACATCATGCTAAACGCCATGTTCAACATGTCTTCCGCAGCAATTCGCGGCTGGTCCGTCAGCGGATACAACTCCCCATCAATCCTAAGATGTGGATAATTTCCGACCTTGAGGTGTAAGTCGGAGGCTTTGCGTTCTGTGGCTATGCGAAGCAGGTCATCAATGTTCATTGCGTGGTAAGCCCCCGTCGACTCAAGCGACTGTAGATATCATGGCCCCACAGGGCACTCTGCGGAAGATGACTTAGGTAATGGGTGCCTCGTTGGACGTTCGTGTACCTCAAAAACTAAAGCCGCCCAGTAAAGGACGGCTTTAGAAACGCAGCGGAGCGAGCTCCGCTGCCACACGAACCTTTACACCCCGACCGGCTGTTTGGCATCGACAGCGACGGGCACCGGGGTGAGCCAGCCGAAGCGGTCTTTAACTTCACCGCGGACGATTCCGTAGAAGGCCTTTTGCAGAGATACCGTGACCGGACCCTTCTTGCCGTCGGCCACGTTCATCTTATCGACGGAGAAGATTGGGGTGATTTCCGCTGCCGTGCCAGCGAAGAAGACTTCATCGGCGATGTACAGCATCTCGCGTGGAATGGCCTGTTCTACCACAGGAATGGCAGCCTCGCGCGCCAGCGTCAGGATGGAATCCCTGGTAATTCCCGGCAACACTGAATTCCCCAGCGGCGCCGTCATCAACTTACCGTTCCGTACAAGAAACAAATTCGCGCCCGAAGCCTCGCTCACAAAACCACCCGTATCCAGTGCAATCCCCTCTTCGTAGCCGTTCACAATCGCTTCCATCTTAATCAGCTGCGAGTTCATGTAATTGGCGCCAGCCTTGGCCATGGCCGGCATCGTATTGGGCGCCAGCCGCGTCCATGACGACACGCACGCCGCCACTCCCTCATCGCTGTCGTGACCCATGTACTTGCCCCACGGAAAGTTGGCGATATAAACCTCCGTCGGCGAGCCAAAAGGATTCACGCCCGCCTGCCCGTAACCTCGCAACACAATCGGACGAATGTAGCACGGCCAGGACTTGTTGGCGGCCACCAGATCCGTCATCGCAGAAATCAGCTGTTCCCGCGTATACTCCAGATCAATGCGGTAGATTTTGGCCGAATCCAGCAGGCGCTGCATATGTTCCTGCGCGCGAAAAATGGCAGGGCCGCTGGGCAGCGCATAGCAGCGAATCCCCTCGAATACGGACGACCCATAGTTCACAACGTGCGACATCACATGCAGCGTCGCGCTATCCCAGGGAATCATTTTCCCGTTATGCCAAATGTTTTCAGTCTTCTCAATAGCCATTAAGATTGCCTCCACTACCACTGTAGAAATTATAGCTGAGGGGCAAGAATTGGTGGCGCTGCGCTCCCTGTCGCGAGATTCCCGCAACCCAGGTTATCGTCCAAAGAACGGACGCGAACCTGGGGCACCGCAGGTCTCTTGACAGTGTTTTAATATTTCTTTATATTGCAAAGTACTTTTGATTCACCTTCGGGAGGATTACATCCATGACCCAGCAGCAAATCAACCGCCTCAGCAGCATCACCGTGATCGGCCTATCTCTTGTCGCCTTACTTACAGTGATGACCGGGTATCTGCAACCACCGCGACATCCTGAGCCGGACGAAGGCACGGCAGCCCATATCTTCCAGTTGGCCATCGTGGCGTTAGTACCGGCGCTGTTACTTTTTCTCGCCACAGCGGATTGGAAGCAGCGTTGGCAAAGCGTCCGCCCCTTGACCTTCCCAGCCGCCACCTTGGCTCTGGCGTTCGGAGCACTGTATTACCTGGAGCACTACCGGTAGCACAGCTCGCTGGAAGATCGGAGTGCGGCACCCTCCACCCAGGCACCGAGCCAAAGGGCGGAAATTCCCAAATTGGGAAATTCTTGTCAAGCCCCCTCAAATGCCCTTTTCCTCCTAACTCGCTCATTCCACAACGAAAACAGTTCGCGAAATAGTGGCGGACTCCCTGCCCTAACTTGATATACTGGACTTAGAAGAGAAATCTTCCATGGCGCAGCCCTCCTGGGGCTTGCGCCTTTTCTTTTAGCCTGTAAAGGAGTGTGTAACAAATGCGCAAGAACCCAAAACGCCGTGGGGAGATGGGCGAGATTTCGTTTCTGCAGCGAGCCTCGCAGAAGGGTCTGCGGGTATCGAGACCCTTTGGCGACTCGGACGCCTACGACTTTATTGTCGACAATGGGAGGCAGCGGTGGCGCGTGCAGGAGAAAGTGACGTCAACGCGCCACTCCAAAGGCAGCTACAGCATTAAGGCGGGACGGCGAGCTTATGTCAAAGCTGGCGAAGAAGCTGTGTTCTTGCCCTATCTGGCCTCCGAAATCGACTTCCTTGCGCTGCATTTTGCGCCCGAGGATATGTGGTTCATTATCCCGATTGAGGCGCTGAATGGGCGCACCAGCTTGTGCTTTGCGTTCCGGTACCCGGATCGGGGCCTTGTGCGCCGTTTCTGGAAAGGTGGGATTTGCTGCTGGGGGAGAAGGCCAAAGGGTAAGGGTGTATGGGCGACGGCCTTCCTACACCCAGGTTCTCGTCAGAATCCCACCGTTTAAAAAACGAAGGGTGGGGCACCTGGCGAGAGAACTCCGGGCTTTAGCCCCCGTGGCACGCTGACCAATTATTCCTTTGACAGACTATTCCATCTATGGCATATTAATCATTGTGGAGTGGAACATCGAATTCACCGATGAATTTGAGCGTTGGTGGACTTCCCTGTCTGAAGACGAGCAGGTGGAGATCGGTGCCAAGGTCGAACTACTGGAAGAACATGGCCCTACACTTCCTCGACCCCATGCGGACAGGATCGAGAGTTCCCGGCATTCCAACATGAAGGAGCTGCGGGGCAAGGTGGATGAGCGGCACTTGCGAGTTCTGTATGCCTTTGATCCCGCGCGCACAGCGGTTCTCCTGATCGGCGGAGATAAAACGGGCAATCCGAAGTGGTATGAGAAGTTCGTGCCCATTGCCGATGATCTGTTTGACGAACATCTGACTGAAATGAAAAAGAAGAAACGGTAGTGAAGCACCATTCACGGTCGCAAGACCGGTACAGGAGAAAGACTTCATGGCTAAGAATTTCAAAACCCTCCGCGAGAAAATGTCTCCCACCGCGCGGGACCGATCTTCCGCCCTAGCGGCGAAGTACCGTGCCGAGATGCCTCTCGACGAACTCCGCGAAGCGCGGGAAATGACCCAGCAGCATCTTGCCCGACTACTCAAGGTCAACCAATCCGCCATCTCCAAAATGGAACGCAGGGCGGACGTGTATGTGAGCACGCTGCAAACCGTGATTCGGGCTATGGGGGGAAAGCTGAAGATTACCGCCAGCTTTCCAGAGGGAGAGGTTGAAATCAACCAGTTTCGGATGGTGAAGAAGGCGGGGGCGGGGAAGGAATAGCCACCCGGTTGCCCCAGGGTTCGCGACGCTCTCTGTCGCTAACCTGGGAGGCCCACCCGCCGCCGTTGACCTCGATCTAGCCCATGTAGGGCGAGCATTCCTGGCGGGTGGCCGAGCCTTTGATCTCCCTGACACAACTAACCCACGGGGGTGCCCCATTCTTCGCGCACTTTGCGAAGGGTGGGAATGTGGAATCTCAACTTATTCTGCGGAACGCACTGTTGAGTCAATTCTTCTTCGGTTTAACAACGGCGTCTTTGTGAACCGAGACGAGCTGCTCCGCGAGCATTTCGGCAATATGGCTTTCAAGCTCGCTAAGATCGAGCCGATTCGCGTGAGACGCCGCATCGGCGGATTCCAGCGCGCTATAGTAAGGCTTCTTATCCCGGGCAATCTGTTCAGGGATTGTGATGGAACCTGGCAGGCGATACCCAAGCCTCAGGCACAGAATCAGGTAGGACACAGCCCGCGCAGTTCGTCCGTTACCGTCTGTGAAGGGATGGATCCAGTTCAGGCGCCACAGCGCATACGCGCTCAGGTGAATGGGGGAGGCGCTTCCCCAATTCTCGTTGATGTAGTCGCAGAGTTCTTCGGTCTTTTCGGGAACAAGATGAGCTCCGACAGGCTGGTGCTTGCTGCCGGCGATTTCAATGCCCGCAGGCCGAAAGTTTCCCGCGTAGGCACTGTTTCCATCGAGCGCGATTCGGTGAAGGTGGAGAAGGTGGGAAGGGCGGAGCTTAAAAGGCCGCTCGGGATCGAGAAAATTACCGATCATCTCGACTACAGCATCAAATTGTCGTAAGCCGTTGCGCGCTTCACGCTTGGCGAGTTCGCTGGGATCCGCGACTAGCTCCGCTTCTAGGGCTTTGCTATGCCGATCCTCAGGTTCGGGAGCGTTCATTTTGCTTGAGCTTTGAGTGCTTCTGCCTCGCTGTCGACGGTTTCTCGCGTGATCCGAGAGTTTTCGATCTTCGTGTTGCCGAAGGCAAAGCTCCTGCGCTGCGCTTCCTGCTCTTCCGGGGTCGACTCAATTCTCTTCGCCGCAGCAATCAATTCGTCAAGCTTGGTCATAGCTTTCACCTTATCTTAGATGGCTGGCCGATTCGGTTCGACTCTGCTGGATGGCATTCTACATTGGCTGGGGCTGTGCGAAACTTTAAGAAGGCAGTCCCGAATCCAATCACGCAACCAGGTGGGCTTAGGCATTGCCTCAACATCCAGTTTCACCTATCCTAAAGTTGGACATAAAGGTGCGAAGACTTATGACAATCGATCTCACCCCGGAACAAGAACGGCGACTGCAAGCAGTCCTAAGTCGCGGCGCTTATCAATCGGTGGAAGAGGTTGTGGAGGCCGCTTTGACCGCGGTCGAGCAACGCACGGTGCCGGGATTCGCTGGCACGCCGGAAGAACTTGACTCTTTGCTTCTCGAAGGGCTGGCTTCTAGGGAGCTATCCGAGACCGAATTCTGGGGTTCGGTCCAAGAGCAGACCGATAGCATGATGAGGGATCGCAACAGCGGCCAGCGTCGGTGAAGGTGCTCTATCGGCAAGCCGCTGCCAATGACGTGGCGCGCCAGTTCCAGTAGTACCTAGTTGAAGAGAATATTCCCGGCACGGCAGTTCGGTTTCGCGACGCCGTCCAATATACCCTTGAGTCCTCGCACGAGCACCCGCGGATCGGGCCGCTCTATCGTTCGCGCAACGCTCAGCTACAGGGGCTCCGTTCCTGGCCGGTGGCCGGGTTCGAAGCAATTCGGCTCTACTACCTCTTGGATGACAACGCGCTGCACGTCATCCGCGTCTTGCACGGGAAACGGGATCTCAAGCGCATTCTTGAAAGCGAAGAAACTCGCCCCTAGTACCGATGCTGCGGCGCAGACACCGGCTTGAACGTCGGCTCGGAAGAAGGAGCAGCAGCAGCAGGAACCGCGACAGCCGCCTTCACCGCGCCCACCTCATCCCCACGGAAATAAGCCTTGTGGTTCGACGCTACCTGGCTCATGGCGACGTAGGGCTTGCTGTAGTTGTTCTGAGCATTCCAGAGCAGGAACCCGACCCCACCCTTTTCGCGGGCGACCTTGAGCTGGGTCAGAATGTACTGTGGAGAATAGGTCTTCGTGCGCCAGCCAAAGGCTTGCAGCCACGGGCGGAGCACCACTCCACTGTCTTTTGTAATTAACGCAAACCTCTGCATGGACTCGCCAATGAAGTGTTCCGGAGCGTCGCCGGGGCGCGCGATGCCATCCATGCCGAAAAAGTGGGACGGGTAGATCATCGGAGAAATCACATCGGCGTACTTCGCCATCTTTACAATGTCCTGCCCGGTGTGGGCGAGGTCGACGTTGCGCTGCCACGCCATCACTCCGAAAACGTCGAGCGAAAGCAGAACGCCGATGGGATGCAGTTCGGCATAGGCATGTTTCAGGAAGTCGGCGATGACGTCGGAACGCTGCCACTTGGGATTCGCTTTTTGGAAATAAAAGCTGGCATCTTTCTGGTTGCCTTCCGCTGGGAAGCGGACGTAGTCGAACTGGACTTCATCGGCACCGCTTTCGGCGGCCATCTTGGCTAGGGCAATGTCATATTCCTGCACCTTGGGCTGAGACGGGTCGGTCCAGACCAGCTTGCCGTTCTCGCGCCAGGCTGCGTTGTTGGCGTGCGACTGCACGGCGAGTTCGGGATGGGCTTTGACCAAACGTTCATCGCGGAAAATTGCTACTCGGGCAATGGCATGCAGGCCCAGCGAATGCACGAAGCGGGTAAACTTTGGCAGCTCGGGAATGGGATGCCCCTTCTGGGCGCCAGCGAGAGGATGCTCGAAGGGCACGCTGAGCGAACCGTCGCTATCTTTAATGTCGAAGACAATCGCGTTGCCGCCGAGTTCCTTCCAGCGGCGCATGATCTTGCGGCCGTGGTCGCTGCCTGCCATCAATCCTGTGAGGTAAATGGCGCGGACTTCAAAGTCCTTGGCTACGGGGACAGGCTTCTCTACAATGGGAGCGCTCAACGCGCCGGGGATCGTGATCGTCTCTCCCACCTTGAGCGAAATGCCTTTGCGGTCGCCGTTGGCGTGGCGGATGGCATCGCCCAATTCCGCAGAGGTCAAAAATGACGTTTTTGAGAGATAATGGTGGGCCACGAACGGGATACTGTCGCCGCGCTTGGCGGTATAGGTGAGCGGAGCGGTCTGGGTGACGGCGGGAGTTACGAGAGCAAGGATTAAGGAAGCAACGATGCGATGCGCGCGCACGGGTAAGCCTTTCTACCTAGGATGTTCGGGCCGGAAATCAAGACCCAGCCCGAGCGTAACGTTGGAGGCATTACTAGGCTAGTTACCAGAGTAGCAGTCCGTCTGAGCGAATGTGATCAGACGGGGGCAGATACGCCCAGAAGTTTCCCGGATAGCGCAAACTGTTTCGCATTCGTGCCGGTGGAAGCGGTGGAAAGCGTGACTTGAACCCGGGTAAATGCAGTTAAAGTGATGAAAAATATAGCGGTTGAATCCTTTGGGAGATGGCCAAAGGTTTGCTATTTAGGTAAGCATCACCAGGCAACTTGGGGAAACAAGTCCTGGGATGCAGCACAACCGTCTCTTTAAGGAAAGGTAGGCAAGGCCGCCAAAATCCGGCGGCCGCAAGAAGCTTATGAAGACCGGCTTAAGCCTCGCACTGGATCCGAACCGTCGTAGCACAGAAGCGCGCGATTTCGACGCGACCCTCCGCCGCAAAATCGTTGGCCAGGACCAGGCCATCGACAAAGTAGTCGAAATTTATCAAATGTTTTTGGCGGGGTTGAATGCGCCGGGTAGGCCGGTGGGGAATCTGCTTTTCCTGGGGCCAACTGGGTCTGGGAAGACGCGGGTTGTGGAGGCGATGGCGGAAACGCTTTTTGGGGACGCTCGGGCGTGCATCAAGATTGATTGCGCTGAGTTCCAGCACTCACATGAGATTGCGAAGTTGATTGGATCGCCTCCAGGATATTTGGGGCATCGCGAGACGCATCCGCTGCTGACGCAGGAAGCGTTGAATCAGTGGCACACGGAAAAGCTGAAGCTTTCGATTCTGCTTTTTGACGAAATCGAGAAGGCTTCGGATTCTTTGTGGCAGCTGCTGCTGGGAATTCTGGACAAGGGCACGCTGACTTTGGGCGACAACCGCCGCGTGGATATGACGCAGTGCGTTATTGTGATGACCTCGAACCTGGGGGCGAGCGAGATGAACGAGCTGATCACGGGAGGGTTCGGATTCGCGCGCACGGCGACGGCGATGGATGAGCGCTTTGACGAGAAGATCGATCGCACAGCGGTGGAAGCGGCGCGGCGCAAGTTCTCGCCGGAGTTCATGAATCGTATCGACAAGGTGGTTGTCTTCAAGATGCTGAAGCCGGACGACATGCGGTCGATTCTGGATATAGAACTTGGCATGGTGCAGCAGCGTGTGTTGATGGCTGCGGGCGCGAATCAGTTTGTGTTTACCTGCGCGCAAGGGGTGAAGGACTATCTGCTGAGCGAAGGGACGGACGCCAAGTATGGGGCTCGGCATCTGAAGCGGGCGATTGAGCGGCATCTGGTCTTCCCGCTGGCGAATCTGGTAGCTACGGGGCAGGTGCGACTGGGGGACTTCGTGCGGATTGATGTGACTCCGGAAGGCGTGATGACGTTTACCAAGGAAGCCGAAGGTACGGCTTTGCCGGGCTTCGTCGACCGCTACGGGACGGCAGCCAGCGCGTTTGCTCAGCAGGCTCGGGCAAGCAGGGCGATTGCCAGCCGTCGGGAAGTTGGAGCGGGTGGGTCGGTTTTGGATTCTGGAACGAAGTAAGCTCTCTCTCTTCTCTTTTTCTCTCTCTTTAGGGGCGCCGGCGACTTCCGGCGCCCTTTTTTGTTTAAGACTATGTAGGGTGAAGTGTGTGTCCGCCCAGGTTATCGTCCAAAGAACGGACGCGAACCCGGGGCACCCAGCCGCTCGTCAGAACCCAGCATAAGGCCAACTTTAGAGCTGATGGGGATGGAAACGTCCCGTCTGTCCCCGGATTTCTCCGTGTCCAGCATCGCCATCTGCTGGTAGCGCATATGCAAATCACATCCTAGAATCATCCTCGCCCGGCTCCTTTCCTCCGAGCCTTGGTCGCTTTCAGCGCCTCCAGGTCTACTCGCTCGTCAGGAGCCGACACGGTTATCTCATCCGCCCAAGCGTCTGCCTCCTATATGACTTGCCCGGTTCTCAAGCAGTGGGGATTCTCGGGGTGCTAGAGCGTATTTTCATACAGGCTAAACCTGCACTTTTATGAAGCGCATTCTTAAGATGGGAATGACTGGAGTTGACATGTTTGATGTATACTCCCCGTCACGGCATCGCTCCAGCGCGGTTGCTGGGGCGGGATCTACCGTTGCGTCAGGCACATCCGGGCCTGAAATTTTCAAGGCTGGGTTTCATGGTAAAAATCGCGTGATATAGGAGAATCGAATGAGATTGACATGTCTTTTCGTGGTGCTGCTTGCCTGCACCGTCGTGTTCGGACAGGAAACTGTAAACAGCAAAAAGTCCCCAGTTGATCATCAGTTGGCGAGTCGCCAACCACAGCCGCCCATGCTGGGTATTCATTGGGCGAAGGACTTCAACCCGGCCTACTCCGCCCGGAAAAGCGCCAACATGATCTGGCACAATGGGGAGATCATGCCAACTGCCTCAGTTCATGCGATATTCTGGGGCACGAGCTGGCCAGGGAACACCTCGGATAAGGTCAGTGGGATGGACACTTATTACACTGGATTCGGTGGCTCCGGCTATGCGCATGCCTCGGATGAGTACACGGGATCGAATGGTCAAGTGACATCGACGGTATCGTATACGGGACATACTGTCGACGGCTCAACCGCCAGTGGTGGCGGCTCGACCTCCGCAATCCTTGCCGAGGTCTGCAAAGTGGTTGGGACGGGCTCAGTTCACAATGGCTTTTACCCTGTTTACGTCGATCTGCCCCGAGGAAGTGCCGGCTACTGCGGATACCACAGCGCTGGAACCTGTAGCGGCGTCACCGTGCAGTTCGCGTTCTTCTGGAACCTGGATGCTGATCCCGGTTGCGATCCGTCGGACACTTCTGGACAGCATTCCCAAGGGCTGGCCGCCATCGCCAATACCTCTTCGCACGAACTCTCGGAAGCAAGAACCGATCCGAACAACGGCGGCTGGTACGACAGTCGTGGCCAGGAGAACGGCGATAAATGCAACTTTACATTTGCCGACCCGTTGGTGACATTCTCCAATGGGTCGGCGTGGAAGGCCCAGACCGAGTGGTCCAATGCCGCTTTCACGGCTGGAACGGGCTTCCCGAATTCCAGCGGTCAGAAAGGCTGTATCGACAACTAACAACGATCTGACCGCAAGGCGGGTGTTTGGGCCGTTCGAATTGATTCGGGCGGCCCAGCCTTTGCTCTCTCCCGCCCAATCAAGACAAAAGAGTCCTCCTTCTGTGTCACTTTCCTGGCGGGTAGCAATACTCCCGTAAACGACGAGGAGCAACCGGCTGATTCAGAGACCGACTATCCCCGCGCCGCCTGATCCAGGTCCTCGTTCAAGGACGTACCCCTCGTGCTGCAGCCACTGCTACCTCCGGCCAGCTATCTGTCCGGCCGATGACGAAAGGAATTTCATATTTGGCGAGGAATTTTTCTTCCTGCAGATGTGAGACGCGAAGCCGGAACATAGTGGGGGAGTAAAGAGGAAGCTCCGCCTCTTTCCCGAGGAAAATCTTCGTCGCATAGGGAGCGGGAGACTGGGAGCCAGGGGGTACCGGCGTACACCATCACGAGCGACAGCAACCCGCGCCAGAAGCGGAGACGGAAGCTCGAATAGCTGGTTGCAGCGCCGGGAAATCTCCGGTAGTCGATCCTGTTTGGGGTGTGAAAATTGAAAGTTAGAATACAATGATGCATATATTATTGGACGGGTTTTCCCCGGCATGTCAATGCTGGACTGGCGCCCAAGCTGTAGACGACCATGGACCGGAAAAGCTTGTAAAGGTTAGAAGTTAGCACGTCAGGAGGGGGCAACTTGCCGACGAACGTCGCGACCAGCTTTCGAACAGAACAATCAAGGCTCCTCTATGAGCGAGCAACAAAGTTGCTGATTGATGGAGGAAGCTCGCCTTCCCGCGGGCCGGTGAACTACGGCGAGTACCCCATTTTCATGCAGCGCGCGCAAGGGTCGCGTTTGTACGACGTCGATGGCAACGAATACATCGACTGGATGATGGGTTTTGGCGCCCTGCCATTGGGACACGCAGATCCCGATGTGACTCGAGCAATCAGTGAAGCGGCGGCCACTGGTGCGCACTTCGCAACTGCCACCGAGATTGAGATTGAAGTCGCTGAGTTGCTGCAAAAAGCGATCCCGAATGTCGAGGCCGTGCGCTTCGCTAACACCGGTACCGAAGCGATTATGGCCGTGATCCGTCTCGCGCGCGGCTTTACGGGAAGACCGAAGATCCTCAAGTTTGAAGGTCACTACCATGGCTGGTACGACGATGTACTGGCAACATCCAATTGCCTGCCGCCAGGGGATCCGGAATTGAGCCCGGATGGAGTCAAGATCCCCGATACCCTCGGTCTCAACCGCTCTTCGCTGGATGACACAATCGTTGTGCCGTGGAATGATTTGCCCGCGTTGGAGCGCGTCCTACAACAGCATGCCGGAGAAATTGCAGCTGTAATTACCGAGGGCGTGATGGCAAATATGGGCGTCATTCCTCCCGCTCCAGGATACTTGGAAGCGGTGCAGGCCCTCGCCCGCCAGCATGGAATTCTGTTCGTTTTGGATGAGACGGTAACGGGATTTCGAATTGCCCTGGGCGGTTGCCAGGAATACTACAAACTTTCTCCAGATATTGTTACGTTCGGCAAGGCGCTGGGTTGCGGGCTTCCTGTAGCCGCTTTCGCGGGTCGCATGGATGTGATGCGCGCCCTTGCTGGCGGAAATGTCTTGCACTACGGTACGCACAACGGTTCCCGTATCGGAATGCACGCTGCGCGCGCAAGTTTGCGTAGACTCATGCACGACCAGGGCGCGGCCTTCCGCTATATCTGGGATTTGGCAGACCAGTTTGCCTCTGGCATGCATGAAGTTTTTCGGCGTACGGGAACCCGGGCCATCATTCAGCGCGTCGGTCCTATGTTCCAGATCCTATTCACAGAGAAGCCGCAGATTCGAGACTATCGGGAATACTGCCAATATGTAGACCGGAAGAAATACAGGGAATTTTCCTGGAAGTTGTTCGAGCATGGTATCTATACCAGTCCGGCAGCTACGTTGCACTCGATTGTGACTGTCGCCCATACATCGGACGATGTCAACAAGACTCTGGTGGCTATGGATGCAGTTCTAAGGCGTTAGAGGCCGGGAATCCGGAAGCATCGGAAAAGGAGCCGCCACAGTTATCCGTCATGCCGCCCGGTACAGGACAATTCGTTCCAACTATCGTTTTCCTGGGAGGCGGACGCATCACGTCGGCGATCGTGGCCGGGCTGAGAGTCGCCAGAAGTCGGCAGCCTGTTGTCGTGCATGATCGCAACCTGAGCAAGCTGAAGCGCTTGCATCGTCAATACGATGTGGTAGTGGAGCCGAATCTCGAGCAAGCTGTCAGACAAGCGGATTTTCTTATCGTGGCCGTCCGGCCTGATTCCGTGCCCGCGTTGCTCGAAAGACTACGTGGAACTCTGGCAACGCGATCGCAAGAAAAGAACGTAGCGCCTTTGATCGCGATTAGTCTGGCGGCTGGTATACCCTTGGCCCGCTTGCGCCAGATGTTGAATTCCCAAGTTCTCTGGGCTCGAGCAATGCCCAGTCCTATTTGCAAGAATGGAACTGGCTTGACGGCACTGGCATGGGAGAGAGAGCTTCCTCGTCAGCAACGCCATCAGGTGCGGAGTTTTTTCAGTCAAATTGGAAGCGTGTTGGACCTTCCAGAAATCAAATTCGATGCTTTCACCGTGACTTATTCATCGAGCCACGGATATCATGCGCTTGCGACATTGGCCGATGCTGCGGAGCAATTGGGACTGGACCGCAAAACGGCATACATGGCTGCGTCTCACGCGCTAGCGGATGGAATTGTTGCGTGGAGAAGCCAGAAGGATTCCTTGGATATCCTCTTGGAAGAAGCAGCCACTCCAGGTGGTATAGCGGAGACCGCCATGGCTGCTATGAATCGCAGCGGGTACGCCAAAGCAGTGCAGACAGGGTTGCGTGCGGGATTGGCGGCGGCTCGCGCGAATGCCACGCCACGCGGAAGCTCCCGGAGAAGCCCAGTTACTCCCAAGAAAAAAACTGGGAAGCGTTTGAGAGGCGCTCCATAGATATGCAAGGGTGCTGGTCCGCTACTTTCACCCGGCAACTCAGGAGCATTCAAGGTTCTCGCCATGAATATGCAAGAGATTCGTAATCGTGCAGGCCAGTTGCTTTCTCTGGAAGGGAAAGTAGCGCTGGTGACGGGGTCGGCGTCGGGAATCGGTCGAGGCATCGCAATTCGATTGGCGGAGATGGGAGCTACGATTGTAGTCCTCGATAAGAACCTCGAGGGCGGCCGCGAGACTGTCACGACGATTGTGCAGGCTGGCGCGCGAGCGGTGGCGTTAGCATGCGACGTGCGTTCCCGCTCCGATTGTCAGCGGGCGGTTGCAGAGGTCGTAGCTGCTTACGGCCGGATCGATATTCTTTGTAACAATGCAGGTATCGCGATTCGTAAAGACGTTCTCATGTTGGAAGAAGAAGAGTGGGACCTGGTCTTGGGCGTCACGCTGAAGAGCGTCTACCTCCTTTCGCGCGAAGTGATTCCGCACATGATTCGCGGCGGTGGGGGATCGATCATCAACACGGGATCGGGATGGTCGCTCAAAGGCGGGCCTAAAGCAGTTTCCTATTGCGCGGCCAAGGGCGGCGTTATGAACCTGACCAGGGCCATGGCGATCGATCACGGCAAGGACAACATTCGTGTGAATTGCGTTTGTCCCGGTGACATCGACACGCCGATGCTGGCATCCGAATGCCGCCAGCTCGGAGAAGATGCGAATCAGTTCATGAAGGAAGCGGCCAACCGGCCCTTGGCTCGCGTCGGAACGCCCGACGATGTGGCCAACGCCGTACTGTTTCTCGCCAGCGATATGTCGAAATGGGTGACGGGCGCCTCGCTTGTTGTGGACGGTGGCGGGCTGGCTTGATCGGGAGCTTGCACGATCTCTTTTTTGAAATCATCTCTTCAGGTCCACGGTGAATATTTGGCGCAGTCTGTGGTGTGTTCTTGTCTTGCTGGCATCGCTGGGGGCGGGTGGCCGAGCCTTTGACCTCTCTGATCTGCACAGGACAAAAGGGTGCCTTATCCTTCGTTTTTTGAAGGGTGGGAGTAGGCACGCTTAAAGCTATAGTTCTTCCCGTCAACTGCCGATCAAGCGCTCTATGGGAGGAGTCTCGGCTCGACCAGTGTGTGCGGGAGATCGAGGGATTCCTCGCCTTCGCCAAGAGCGCTCAGGGTGGGAATGACAATAAATCTAAGGAGGACTTGATACCAATGAGCGCTCATAATCGGATTTTCCGGACGATTGCATTGTTTCTAGCTGTATGCCTGGCGGCACCGCTGCCCGTGTTTGCCCGCTACCGTCCTACGCAAGGGTCGAATGCATTTTCGCGCGAGCAGGAATTGCAGGCGGGGCAGGAGGCTTCGGCGGATGTGCTGAAGAAGATGCCGGTGCTGCCGGACGGCGATCCGGTGACGTTGTACATTCAGCATTTGGGGGCGCAGTTGACGGCGCACGCTCCGGGCGAACAGTGGCCTTACCATTTCCGCGTGGTGAATCAAAAGGAAATCAATGCGTTTGCGCTGCCGGGTGGGCCGATTTTTGTGAACATGGGAACCATTCAGGCTGCCGATAACGAAGCGGAGCTGGCTGGGGTGATGGCGCATGAGATTTCGCACGTGGTGCAGCGCCATGCTACGCGGGCTGCGACCAAGCAGATGAATGTGCAGATGCCGTTGCAGATATTGGGCGCGCTACTGGGGCGCAGCACTGTGGGCCAGTTGGCGGCGGCGGGGATTTCGTTTGGCGCGGGATCGTATTTTATGAAGAACTCGCGGCAGAACGAATCGGAAGCGGATTTGATTGGGACCGACATTATGTACGACGCGGGCTACAATCCGCGGGCGATGGCGGATTTTTTTACCAAGCTGGAAAAAGAAGGTGGGGCGAACGGGCCACAATTTTTCAGTGACCATCCGAATCCCGGGAACCGCGCGGGTTCGGTGGAGAAGGAGGTTCGCACGCTGGCTGCGAAGAGCTATCGTGGGAGCAGCGCCGAATTCGCGCAGATCAAGCAACGCGTCGTCGGCATTAAGGCGCTGACGGCGCAGGAAATTGCGGCTCAGGCTCAGCAACAGCAAGGTCAGAGCGTGAAGGGGAGGCTGCCTGCGGCTGAGTTCCCTTCGCGAAGCGTGCGGACGTTCAATCACAACTTGTTTCAGATTTCATATCCGGAAAACTGGCGGGTGTTTGGGGATAAGACTTCTAGCGTCAATATTGGGCCGGCTAGCGGCGTATCCGAGAGTGCGATCGCCTACGGCGTGCTGATCAGCGACTTCCAACCGGAAAATCAGAACGCACCGCTGGATGCGGCGACGCACGAGCTGTTGAATTCGCTGCGGCAGTCGAATCAGGATATGAAGCAGGTGGGTCATGACGAGGATATTCGGGTGAGCGGAATCAATGCGAAGTCGGTGGATTTGATCGCGACTTCTCCGGTGAAGGATGCGAATGGCCAGCCGCAACGCGAGCGCGATTGGCTGGTGACTGTGCCAGGTCGGAACGGGAATCTGACTTATCTAGTTTTCATTGCGCCGGATTCGGATTTTAATACTTTGCGGCCTACGTTTGAGCAGATGCTGAGGGCGTTGCGGGTGAAGTAGGATCGGGGTGCCGGACCCCAACTCTTGTCGCAGGTGATTCGACTAAGAAGCGGGGTTGTGTGTGTAATGGCGATCTTACGCCAATTAAGATTTAGAATGCGGCTACGACGCGGTCCAGCAGTTCATTCTGTGGTCAAGGAACCGAGAGAAATCATGAGGAAGACAGCCTATGGCGTGGCGCTTGCAATGACGTTCATCGGCACTATGATTGCCGCGCAGAAGAAAGCGATCCGCGAGCCCAAGACGTTTGCTTTGGATTGCTCGGCTGGCGTTGTCCGCTGCTCAAGGGTGTACCGCAGACCAGAAGCATGAGGGGCGGCTCAGTGGAAGCTGAAGCCAGGCGAGAGTGTCGGCTGGCACTCGACTGCGGCGAAGAAGAAGCGCTTGTGATACTGAAGGGTAGTGGCGTTGCGAACATCGAGGGACAACCAGATGTACCACTCAGCGAAAAGATGCTGGCATACATTCCGCCAGCGACAAGGCACAATGTCACGAGATTTTGCTGCTGAGGTTCGCGTCCAAAGAACAAACGCGAACCTGGGGCACACGGCGTAGCGGCGGCTATTGGGGCACGATGTTGGCGTGGCGGGCGACTTCCTGCCAGCGTCCGTCTTGCTTCATCCAGATTCCCGTAAAGCGAAGATGTTCGCTTTTCCCGGCGTTTGGCATTTTCCCGCCCCAAGTGACGGTTTCTTCGCCCGCCACGATCACGGTATCGCCGTAGATACGGACGTACTCTACCTGGCGGGCGTAGGAAGTGATTACAAGAAAACCGGAGTCGATCATTCCCAGAACCTGGTGTTTGTTGACGAATTTATTCAAAGGATTGGTGACAACGAAATCCTCCGACCACAAATGCGCCAGGGTTTTGGAATCCTTTTGGAGAAAAGCATCGGCTTCCTGGGCATTCAGTCGCCGGATTTCATCTTCGACGCTCTTGTCCTGGCCGGTTGGGCTGGTTGGCGTCTGCGCTGAAGCAAACAATGTTGAAAGGGCCGCTAGCGAGGCGAAGAGTAGCGCATGGGATAGATATTCCTCCATTGGGCAAACTTCTTAGGGTGGCAGACTGCAATTGGTTGCATTCCCATTACGGAACGCGATTATCGTGGAGTGCGCTTCATAAATGCTAGACCTGCACTTCCGTGATTCAGAGCGCAGCGGAAGAATCCTTTGGAACGCCAACAATCTTTACAACGATAGGGATTTTCGCTGCGCTCAGAATGACAATATTCATGAAACAAGCTCTAGGGAATAACGTGGACTACTCCCTTCATGCCGAGCAAATCGTGCAGGGCGCACTTATACGGGTAGTAGCCCGGCTTGGTGAAGGTTACTCGGAAGCGGGTCACTCCGGGAGGCGCTTGGGCAAGTCCAATGCGGTCCTGCGGCGCAGCCTGAATAAACCCGGAATGGACGCTGTCCGACTTCGAGGTGATGGTGCCGTGGCGCGCGCCGTCGGCGTCGACGGTCACGTTCGGGGACGGAGGTATGGGATTCGGGGGTTCCGTGCCGAACGTGATGGTGTGAGGAGTAACCGAGTCGACATTGGTCCATTCCACGGTTTCGCCGACATGGACCGTGATCGCCTGGTGCGTGAAGCGCATGACGCTGAGGGTATCGGAGCCGCCCGGGGTGGAGATAACCTCGCCGCCGCCGACGATCACGCTATTACCGGAGCCGTGTTGCATCGACTGCATGTGATCCACGTCATTCAGCAACGCGGCTGCTTCGGTTCGTGTTTCGCTGTCATAGAAAGCCTGATCATGGGGCAACGACACGGAGGGATCGAGAACGTGGACGGTACCGGTCATGTTCTCGTGGAACAGGCAAACCACCTTGAAGTTCCCGGCGGCGGGCGATGACGACAAAGCTCCAGTGCGGCTTCATATACGAGTCCTCTAGGCGAGAGTTTCTACGACAGTCTGCAGCGTCGGCGGGTCAATGGAGAGCGAATTAAGCGAGGCTACGGTCGTAACATGCGGATCAAGAATGAGTTCGTAGAGGGCCAAGCCTGCCAGCCAAAAAAACACCACGCTGGCCAGCGCGAGGATTGCGATTCCAGACATTTCGCCATCCTCGAAGAGGCTATGGCCGAGTGCTGAGACCAGATTCTTGACAAATCGCTTTATTCGCTCAGGCATCACGACGAAACGATTTTATCACCGTAGCCCGAAGCCGTTAGAAGCGGGCGATTGCAGGACGGGAATGGCGTTGATGGGAAAGACTATCGAATTTTGCGTAAACTTATAGAGCCGCAACTACTAACCCAAGGAGAAAATAATGAGTGATCACTACCATGATGTTGGCGACTTACGGTTTCTGAAGGAAATGAACAAGGCTGCGCCCACGGAATTCAACGCGTGGCTCGCGCTGGATAAAATTGTTGGACGCGAGGACGGCGCGATTCCGAGGAAGTATCGCGAGCTTATCGCGCTGGGTGTGGCGTTCACGACGCAGTGTCCTTACTGCATTGAAGTGCATGTGAAGGCTGCGAAAACGGCTGGCGCGACTCGCGAGGAAATTTCTGAGAGCGCGCTGATTGCGGCTGCGCTGCGCGCTGGAGGCGCGGCGACGCACGGAGCTATGGCGTTGAAGTTCTACGAGAACGCCTAAGCTAGCTACATGTTGAGGTCTACTCCCCGTGCGCCCAGGTTGTCGTCCGAAGAAAAGACGCGAACCTGGGTCACCGGATCCAGCATCCATGCACACTCGTTGACTTGCCCGTCCCTCCGACGTACGATGCTTGCCAGCGATTTAGGGTATGCAGGAACACGGATCACTCGATGACCAACACTTCTGAACAAGACTCCGCCTTTCCTGTTGAACGAGCGTCTCACATTCGCGTGCTGGGCGTTGTGCTCGCGGGCGGCAAAGGAACGCGACTCTTTCCGCTGACCCGGGAACGCGCTAAGCCGGCAGTTCCCTTCGGAGGCACGTACCGGATCATCGATTTCGTCCTCAGCAATTTCATCAATTCTGGGATTAACTCGATCTATGTGCTGACGCAGTTCCGGAGCCAGTCGTTGCTGCAGCATTTGAGCGAGGTTTGGCAGTTCAGCGGACTGCTGCCGAGCCATTTCATCATCCCTGTGCCCGCGCAGATGCGTTCCGAAAATGAAGCCTGGTACCAGGGGACGGCTGACGCGATTTCTCAGAACCTAAATCTGATTCAGCAGTCGGATCCGCATGTGGTGGCCGTTTTCGGAGCCGACCACATTTACCGGATGAACATAGCCAGCATGATCGGCTTCCACATGGACAAGCGCGCGGACGTGACCGTCGCAGCTATTCCCGTGCCGCAGAAACATGCCAGCGAATTTGGGGTGATTGAGGCGAGTGAGGATGGCAGGATCATGGCTTTTCACGAGAAGAATCCGAATGCGCCTACGATTCCCGGTGACCCGAGTCAGGTCTATGCCTCGATGGGCAACTACATTTTCTCCAAGAAAACGCTGGTGGAGTTGCTGGAGGCGGATGCAAAAGATCCTTCGAGTCACCACGATTTTGGCAAAGATATTCTGCCGAAGCTGGCGGGCAAGAGTCCTATTTACGCTTACAATTTCCAGACCAATCACATACCGGGCGATCCGGAGGGCAGTACTCCTTACTGGCGCGACGTGGGCAACATTGAAGCCTATTACGACGCGAACATGGATCTGCGAGCGGTTGCGCCGGATCTGAATCTTTACAACCGGCAGTGGCCGCTGCGGGGTGCCAGCTATCCCGATCCGCCAGCGAAGTTTACTTTTGATGAAGCGAATCGGCGCGGCGAGGCGATTGACAGCATCGTCTCAGCGGGATGCATACTTTCCGGCGGCGTGGTGCGCAACTCAGTGCTGGGGCGCGGCGTGAAGGTACATACGGCGGCGCTGGTGGAAGGCTGCGTGATTCTGGATAACTGCGACATTGGACGCTATGCCAAGGTACGCAACGCCATTCTGGATAAGAACGTGCGTGTTCCGGAAAATACTCAGATTGGTTATGATGCCGACGCGGATCGCGCGCGCGGATGGCACGTAACGGAATCCGGCATTACGGTGATCGACGGCGAGCCGACCCCTGTGCCTGTATCTGCGGTTGCAGTCTGATGAAGTCTGTATAGTCCGAACTCGAGCTGCAGGACCTCAGTTCTCCTCTTCCTATGTGGTACCATTTCGGTTCCAATTCCGCGCAACTGGTGACTCGCGCGGAATATGGAGAAGGTGATGAACGTGAGCGGAATGAAGGACACACTCGGAGTGCTTTTGGCCGGCGGTGCCGGTGAACGGCTGTATCCTCTAACGCGCGATCGCGCGAAACCCGCAGTGACGTTCGGCGGCAACTACCGCATTATCGACATTACTCTTTCCAACTGCGTGAACTCGGACTTGCGGCGGGTGTATATCCTGACGCAGTACAAAGCGCTGTCGCTGAATCGGCACATTCGCGAAGGCTGGAACATTGTGGCGCGCGAAATGGGAGAGTTTGTCGAGATACTTCCGCCGATGAAGCGGGTGAGTGAAAACTGGTATATGGGTACGGCGGACGCTGTCTACCAGAACATTTATTCCATTGGCTCGGAGCAGCCGAAGCACGTACTGATTCTTTCCGGGGACCATATTTACAAGATGGACTACCGGAAAATGCTGCAGCAGCACAACGATTGCGGCTCCGATATTACGCTGGCCACGCTGTTGATGGATCCCGCAGAATGTTCGCGCTTTGGGGTGGTGGAAGTGGACGGCGATAGCCGGATCACGGGGTTTCAGGAGAAACCGGAGCGGACGAATTTGCGTTCGCCTTACAATCCGTCGATGGTTTCTGTTTCGATGGGCATTTATTTGTTTAATACTGATGTTCTGATTCCAGTATTGCTGAAGGACGCTGAGGATCCATCATCGAGCCATGATTTCGGGAAAGACATTCTGCCGAAGATGGTGGATGAGTATCGCGTTTACGCGTACAACTTCGAGGATGAGAACAAGAAGAAAGCATTTTATTGGCGCGATGTGGGTACGCTGGAGGCCTACTACGAAGCCAACATGGATATGGTGGCGGTGTCGCCGGTCTTCAATCTTTACGACGCTGATTGGCCGATTCGCACGCACCAGCGACAATACCCGCCCGCGAAGTTTGTCTTTGCCGAAACAGGGCGTACCGGCACCGCGCTGGATTCCATTGTTTCCGCTGGCTGCATCGTTTCGGGAGGCTCGGTGAAGGGCTGCATTCTTTCTCCCAATGTGCGCGTGAATTCTTACACCGAAGTAGAGGACAGCATTTTGTTTCAAGAAGTAGATATTGGAAGGCACTGCAAGATCCGGAAAGCCATTATCGACCGCGACGTGCATATTCCGGAAGGAACGACGATCGGGTACGACGTTGCAGCGGATAAGGCGAGATATTTTGTTACTGAAACCGGGATAACCGTGGTGACGCGTGACTATTCGCTGTTTGAGAACGCGGTCACGGTCGACTACTTCACTCCAGAATAACCAAGTAGAGCGAGCATTTGTGCTCGCCCCGCGCCGGGTAACCCCGGAGGATGCTGGGGTTCCCAGAGGAGTACGGGGGCTAGCGGTCAACGCCTAACTGCCAGAAGAGATACGAGTAGATATCTACGAATTCTTCAATTTGCTTGGCGATTGGTTTACCCGCTCCGTGACCAGCCTTGCTCTCAATGCGCAGCAAAATTGGCCTTTCCTGGCTTGCCCCATTCTTGGCTTCCGCCTGCATCAAGGCTGCCATTTTCCTGGCATGCATGGGATCCACACGAGTATCGGTGTCGGCGGTCATGAACAGAATTGAGGGATATTCCTTCCCCGCTTGCACGTGGTGATACGGCGAATACGCGTAAAGCCATTCGAACTGCTTGGGATCTTCCGACGAGCCGTATTCCGGAATCCATAACTTGGCAATCTGGAAGTTCTGATATCGCAACATATCCAACAGAGGTACCTGGCACACGACGGCGCGGAAGAGGTCGGGACGTTGTGTGATCATGGCCCCCATCAGCAGACCGCCATTCGATCCGCCCTGGATGGCCAAATGATCTTTGTCGGTATATTTTCCGGCGATCAGATGTTCAGCGGCGGCGATGAAGTCGTCGAAGACATTCTGTTTTTTGTCCAGCATACCGGCGCGATGCCAATCTTCGCCGAACTCGGCTCCGCCGCGCAGATTCGCCAATGCATAGACTCCCCCATGTTCGAGCCACACATAGCGCGCGCCGCTGAAGGCGGGCGTATTGCTCACGTTGAAGCCGCCGTAGCCGGTCAGTAAGGTTGGGTTCTTGCCGTCGAGCACAATTCCCTTTTTGTGGACGACAAACATCGGGACGCGGGTCCCGTCTTTGGAGTTGTACCAAAGCTGCTTGACCTCGTAGGCGGCGGGATCGATCGGGGCATTGACTTTCGCCCAAAGCCTTGTTGCAGCGGACTTCAAGTCGTAGTGGTAGACCGTTGGCGCAGCCGCGAATGAGTGATAGGCAAAGAACACATCGTCGTGATCGTAGCGGCTCCCTGTTCCGAAAATCGAGCCAATTCCGGGCAGCGGAATGTCGCTCAGAGATTTGCCTTCCAGGGTGAATAACTTCAGCAAAGAACTGGCGTCTTTTTCATAGGAGGCCAGCAGCTTGCCCCCAGCCACAGAAACGCCTTGCAACACGGCGTCAGCCTGCGGAATTATCTCCCGCCAATTTTCCCGTTGCGGCTTAGCAGGATCGACGACGAACACGCGGTAACGCGGTGCATCCTCATTTGTTGTGATGTAGAGAGCGTTCTTGTGCGCTTCGCCTCCGTAAAGAAAATTCTTACCGGTGGTGATACGGACTGGAGCGGCAGCCGACTTTACATCTTTCAGGAAGAGCTCGCTCTTAGTCCAGCCTTGCGAGACGGTGATCAGCAGCCAGCGTCCATCTTGTGAAAGTGAAACGTTGGGCCAGTCTTCGGGATCGCGGCCTTCGCCGAAAATCAATACGTCTTTTGCTGGATCGGCGCCCAGGGCGTGATAAAAGACGTGGCGGTTATACATCTCCTGGCCTTCTGCGACGTCTCCTTTTTTCGGCAGGCGCGTGTAGAAGAAGCCAGAACTGTCCGGGCTCCATGCGAGGCTCGAAGCCCGCGTGCGTTCAATCGAATCGGGCAGCAATTTGCCGGTAGCTGTTTCCAACACGTACAGCGTGCTGATTTCCGAACCGCTGGCCGAGGTTCCGTAGGCGATGTACTTGCCGTCTTCGCTGGGATACCACCAGTCCAACGCGATGGTGCCGTCGGCAGCCAGCGCGTTCACATCCAACAACACGCGGTCTGTGCCGTTGATACTTTCGCGGGCGTAAAGCACTGGCTGGTTCTGCAAGCCTTCGCGCTTGGTGTAGAAGAATGAGCTTCCGGCGATTTGCGGGGCATTGATGGAGCCCACTGAGAGCAATTGCGTGAGACGTTTTCCGATCTCGGCGCGCCCGGGGAGAGGATCGAGCACCTGACGCGTATAGGTGAGCTCGTCCGTTACCCAAGCCTTCGTCTGTGGAGAGGTTCCGTCCTCCAGCCAGCGATACTTGTCAACGATCCAACGGCCGTGCAGAGTCTCTGCCACAGGCTGCACAGCAGCCTTGGGAGGGCCGGATAGTGACGCAGTTGCACTATCGGCAACCCCTCCGTCCGCCGCGAGGACTACCGCCGTCAGGACAAACGCAGATGCCAGTATCCAAAGCAAGCGCAAACCTCCCATGAAACACCTCGTTATCAAAATCTCCAGTTGCGAAGACATTTAAAGGTATCAAAAAACTGGTCGGATTGAAGGCTCCGGCTGCAAACACAACCAACCGTCGGGGTTTTTTTGCTCGCTATTCCTCTTAGCAAGCAGCAAAATACGCTGATGCTGAAGGAGAACTTCAACAAAACTCCGGTAGGATCACTGCCAGATGGCTGGTTTGCAGCTCACGGCGCGGGTCTGAAGGTTGTACCGTGGACCACAGACAACACTTTCTGCGGCCATCGTTCCAACGCAGCATTGCACACGAACGCGAGCGATGGTTTGCCCAATAGCGATCCTGCACGCTGGGAACGTCTCTTGAGCCTAACCTTCACGGTCCCTGCCGATTCGGATTTCGTGACGATTAATTTCGACATCTGCACCGACACGGAAGACGATCCGATACTGAATGTTCTCGCGTACGACGGCGCGTTGCTGCGGGTTACTGACCTTACCCCGGGCCACACCGTCCGCTCCGTATTGGCAGAAGCCTTTGAGCAGATTTTTGCCACGGACGTTGCCACCCACTACCCCAAACAATGCCACAGAATAGTGATCCCAACTACTTCCCGAACGGCGATATGTCGATGTGGGCGTGTGATTCCCAGGGCTTCAATCATGTAAAAATGCGGCTTTTGGGAATGGCTGGCGCCACAGCGCAACTACGCTTCGAGTTTGCCCAAAACGGCGGCGGGATGTGTTCCGACGTTCGCCCATGGCACGTTTGCGGCGTAGCCATCGACAACATTGTTGTTAACAGCGTAAAGATTCTGCCCTAAAAGCAGGCTCAATTTACGTAAAACTCAAGCAGGCTGGGGGATCCCAGCCTGCTTTTTTGTTGGAAATTGCGGAATCGGATTTTTGGAGGCCGGCCTCCCGAAGCACCGGGTTTGGATGGTATATTTGTAGACAGATTTATCCGCAAACGACATTCCTCAGTAGCTCAATGGCAGAGCATCCGGCTGTTAACCGGAGGGTTGTAGGTTCGAGTCCTACCTGAGGAGCCATTCTTTTCAAGCACTTGCTGAACCTCACTTTCAAATTGGAGCCCGTTGGGTTGCCGGTTTCACCAAAGGGCTTCCTCCGAGTGGCCAAAATTGCACAGCTTCGACGGGATCGTTCTGCCACACTGCGACCATGACAACCAAGACAATCCCGGCATACCTCGAGGACGAGCGCCAAAAAGATCGAGACACTCAGTTGCGGATACAAGAAGAAGCGGCGCGCATACAGCTGCTGCACCATGGCCACCATCGCACCGCGAAACAGCCCAAACTGGAATTGCCATCTCCGGTTGTAGCCCCGGCCAAAGCAAAGAAAACGGCTGCAGCAGCTCCGAAAAAGCCACGCATTGTGCGAAAGACGGCAATAAAAGCCCGCAAAATGGCGTGACTCCCGATGCCCCGTTCGCAGGGCAGGACGTGGCAGGCGCTACGAGTCCGCCAATTGCCTCGTCCCTTCCGGGCTGGTTGCCAACCTGCGATGGAGAATAGTGTTGTGGTCGATAACATCGGGAAAAATGGCGACATGCAGGAAGTTAAACGATGTGCCCAGGCGCTGCCATCGCTCCTTGATTGCAGATGCGCTGTTGGCGTAAGGAATTGAGGAGAGAGATCAGCAATGTAAGTCGCACCCGACTCCACACAATGACTCCCTGGCTCAGGTCAAACGGAACCCAGATTTGTTACTCCAATGACGGGATCTGCGACGCGCATGGAACCGGGCCGAACCAAGGCGGGCCCTACGAGATCGCGACTCTCTCTCAGTCGCATACGCAATCCAGCCTACGGAATAGATTTACTCGACTGGACAACCGATTAGGTATGTAACCGTCGCTAAACCGCCGGTTTCTTCACCGACCTCCCATATATAATCGTTATTTCTCAAGCAGGCTGTCATTTGGGAAAGCTCCTTCGGCGAATATGCGCGCAAGCAGGAAACAATCCCATCCCAGAACAACACGAAGGGAATTACCGGTATCACATAAGTCCAGAAGAGACGAGAGGCGCGGAACGGACGCACGAACGGCACCGCCGCAAACGCTCCAAGGAACATTAGAGGAGTGAGAACAATTGCGGTTGGACAGCATCGGGCAGCTTCGAAAATACCAATCCCTTGTCTGCTGTCGACGGCCTGCTGCAAAATGCTTACGCCCTCGCCTTCCGGAAAGTGATGAAAGGAAGTGAACATGGTTCGGAAACCCGCGAGGTGGGAGGGAACGGTGATAGCGTCGACCCTTTCGAGCGAATAGTTAACCAGATTGTGGCTCAATCGCCGGATTCGCAGGAAAGCAGCCCTATTCGGGTACTTGTCCGTGAGACAAACTTCTATTGGATGTTCATGATCGTCTTGAAATGTTCGAGGAAGCCAAGACCACGGACCGCCGCCACCCGAGCATAAATCCACTACCTGGCGCGTTTTGCACGATTGTAAAGCCCTTTGCAACCGGACTACGCAATTCCGGTAGACTCCTGCAAAACTGAAAATGAACTCCAGAGTTTCGGTTACGTCATTGCGCAGCTCGTTGGCAAACCATTCCTGCTCATGAATCTCGATCAGTCGCATCCGTGGCCGACTCCTGATCTTGAAGTGGTTCTGCACATAAAAGAACCCGCCCGGGATTCTGGACGCAATGCGACGGACACCCTAGGGTCGAATAGCAGGTTCAGCGAATTTCGTCGCCCATCCGCCGACAGCTTCTTCGTCATCACAATCCATCTTCGTCGCACAAAGCGGGCATCAATGACTCCCTGCTACTGCTTTCTATGTCCGATTTGTACGCGCTCCACCATCGAACGGAACTGGGTTGATTCGTAGCTTCTGCGCCAGATGAATTGCGGCCTTCGCCACGATCTTTGCTTTCTTTAAGAATTGAGGGTGCGAGGAAAAATACCGCTTGTCATGGCAAAGCTCTTCATCCGGATCGGCCCACGCACCTGCATACCAGTGCCGCGGATCATGGAAGAACCCGTAATCGGCGTTTCCGTCCCTTAGAGAATGTGCTACCAGTTCAATGTAGGAGAGGGGCGTCTTAAAATTTCTGACGGCCGTCCGGTCGGTATTCTTTTCATCCTTGCTAGTGATGAAGTATGCGGCCACCCGGCCCCACATTCGAGCGTCATAGTGCATCTGACCTGTACTGGAAAGTCTGGAAGCCAGAGCCAAGCACTTATCCCGCCATTCCGGTCCTTTTTGTTCATACTGATCTGGAGCCACGAAAAATCCCCCGTCCAACGAGATCAGCCGGTCAAGAAAAATTTTCAGACGAGTAGACATCGCTGATTGGTTGACGCCCGTGGAACAAAGCATGACATCGCTCTTGAGAACCAGCGGATAGAGTTCCTGCATAGGGTCCCAAGGGAAGCAGTTACAGGGAAATCCGCAAAGCGCGCTGCTTGTTGAATAGCACCCTTCGCAGGGTTCGACGTTATATTCCCTGAGTGCAATCTCGGTGATCTCGTAAGCTGGACTCCTCCGAAATGGCTCGACTGCGGATCGAAGCAGCAATTGACTGTTCGAAAGTTCCTGCGCAGCCGAGCTGAAGCTGGATCGCCCAGAACCATGAATGAGCAGAATATTCAGAGGACGACTCTTTTGGTTATGGTAGTCAACAGCATCTAAACAGGCCTTGACGTTCCTGGCATGTTTCTTCTTTGTGGGTTTCTGCGAAACCTGCTCCCACCATTGGCCGTACTTGATCTCCACAAAGTCTTTTGGATTCATGCCTCACTCCGACACATAAGAGACGGCCCGTGCATCGATGAGACAACTCCCAGCACCCAGCACGTTCGCCCCTTTTTCCAACTTGATCTTGCCACTCTCGAAGGATGCCTCTTTCAATGGGAATATGATGCCCTGGAGTACGGGAGTGTCCTTCTGGAAAAACATTCGCGCGAATGAGTGGAACCGGTTGACAGGTATCCCGGCCATTTTTACAGGCTCTCGTTCAGCTTTCTGTCTGGCCGATTTCTGTCTCACGGATTTCGATCTAGCCATCCCAAAACCACCTGTGCATTCTCGTCGTCTGTTCTCCTATGAGCCAAAGGGCGGGCAAGTGTCGCCGCAGTTCCTGCGCGTATGTCGGGAGGCCACCCGCGGCCTCTGTTCTAAATCATTTACCGTCCCCCTGTTGTGCTTCTCGCAAATATTTGTCCGAAGAAAAATCAAATGTTCGGATAGCGGGTTTCGCCTCAGTGGAAGGCTCCCAACATGTAGGCTATGAGGAGGATTAACAGTATCGTGCCAAGCCCTACGCCTGCACCTCCACCGTAACCCCATTGGCTGTGACCGTAATACCCTCCACCGCCCCCTAAAACTAAGACCAAGATGATAATCAGGATCAACATAGTCGATATTTCTTTCTTCTGAACGTGAAACTAGCGCCCCAGCATGGCGGCAAAAGTCATTCAGGTCTGCCCACTACGAAAAGCACGACGCTGCCAAAGGAGCGCCACCGTTGACTCATTTACTGCTCCAACACCTCTTCAATCTGCCCGACCTTCTTCCAATCCGGAACCCCAACGAAGCAAGACTAAGCAATTCCTTGGAGCATGCCTGTTCACAATTGCTCACATTCGCTAACGCGCGCGTTGAGGAATGTAACCCCAGGATTCGACGGCTTGAGTCGGTCGGTCCGTCGCGCTAGTGTTCGAAAAACTGGGGCGGACGTGTGGGTTCGAACATTTCCAATTTGGGCCACCTCTGAGCGAGCGTCGGCTTCTCTATTTCCACTCCTTAAATTCAGCATTACCGATATGGCAGACGGTCTCGTGCCCTGCATATGTCCGCAGCTTTAAAGAGCGAATGTGTAGCCGGTAGACAATTGCGAAAGGTAAGCAATTCTGAACGGTCCCGCCATCTTCTTGAGGCGTACTATTTATGCAACTGAAAGCATAGTGAGTTATCTTGACGATCTTGTTCGCGATTCTGTTGATTGCTTTAGACCTGCGGTTTCAACATCACAGATTGACTTTTCGATCTGTGGCTCGTATTCGCGGTGCCGAAGCACGATCCGCGTGAAGGTGCAGGACGACTGTAACCGGCTTCATCCATGACATTGTGCCCTTCAATCTCCAGGGAAGCCGGAGAGGCGACGCCTCCTTCCCCGCGCCCAGCGAGTAGGAATGATTCTGCGCTTTCATGATGCAACTCGCCCTAGGGGAGTATGCTGCTCGGTGGACGCGCACACAGCATGGTCAAAACGGCTCAGACTCTACGACTCCGGTCGCGTATTGTCGCAGAGATAATAGAAGAAGAAACCACGCAGGGAAAAAAGACATTAATCGGTCGGACTGGTGATCCCATATCCAGGCCGGGCAAGGTTACACGACAACGATTTGTGGGGTGCGAGGCTCCGTTTCTGCGGCCAGGGATAATGCAGCTAGAGCTGAACGGTCAGATGGCCAAGGGCCTATTCGTGCGATGCCCAAAACCGCAATACCACCTGCCAGGAACTGCTCATTAGCCCTATTGTTCAAGAGCCGGGTAGCCCTTGAAAGATGATAAGAGTCTGCGTGGCTTCGAGAATTTACGCGAATTGCTGATCGCCAGGCTCGGAATCTAGGAGGCAATGATCACCATGCGAAATAAGAATGAACTGCCCTGGTTCCGAGGTTCGCTGACTCTTTCAGCGCTCCTCTTGGTAATGCCCGTGGTATCTCCAGCCCAAGAGGCAGATCGCTTCCAACCCTCTGCCCCTGCGCTGCAGGCGCGACAACTCATTGATGTTGAGGCTCAGTTAGGACCGCAGCCGCCATGCGGAAAAGAACCTATTTCCGCTTCTCCGGGTCTGGATGGTCTAGCCACTGTGAAATCATGGAGCAAGTCTGATTTCGGCCACGACTGGAAACCGCCCGCGTGCACCGGTTGGTCTGAAGTGGGCTTTACGACGTTGGTGACAATAGCAGCGCGATTTTCCCATACCGCGGAAGCTGAGGGCTTGCTTCGCCACATCGGGGCAATTTCAGAACTCAGCGGCATGCGCTACTGGTCGACCACTCACAAGCAGTGGCGAACATTAATTGTGGACGCCCACGCTCTGACCGACTCGCAGTCTGGTCACCGCCGCAAAGACTTCACGTTCGATGAGATGAAGGAAGGCAAGGTGCTCTACTTCGAACAGGTCGATAACCTTTCTGGTAAAGCCATCTACCGAATGCACATTGTCGAGGCTTCGGCGAGCCGGCTTGTCTTCGGTATCGAGAACGTCAGCACCATGCGCCATTACTTCATACCTATCCTTCACGCGGGTGAGTTGCAGTCGATGTACTTTCTGGATCGCGAATCGGATAAGGTCTGGCGCTACTACAGCATCGTGCGCACAGGAAAGAACGCCAACGGGCTGATCGCGGGAAATGAGTCTTCCTCGGTCAACCGGGCCGTGGCGTTCTATCGCTATCTAGTCGGAATTCCCACCTCCCAAGAGCCGCCGGGGGCGCGATGAAGAGTTGCGAGCATAGTTGATTACGTCAACAATCCCGTGCATGAGCACGGGAGCTAAAGGTTCTTCCGCCATGGGGGAGCTTGTTCATCCACGGCTGAATTTTTTTGAGCCACACTTGGCTGAGTCTCGTCTGACCGTCGCCATCCCCATTTGACCACCGCGTCGTCTTCGTTCGTTTGTTGAACGGTGTCCACTTCCCCAGTCGGGCTTTCCGAAGTTTCCCAATCCCTCGACGCGATCTCCAGGATTCAGTGCCTGACCGGTCGCTACCGGCTCGACAAGCGGGAGTCGCTTGGCACGGTCGGAGTCTGCCGTCGCCCCGGGATAGGACAGCGGCAGTCGCGCAGCCGCAATCGAAGCGCCCTATATAGGCAAACCACTGGCCCCGCCACCGGCGGGAACAGCCGCTTCTCCCTCACCTCGAACTGTTCCTCTAATGCACCCATCAAGGACT
The DNA here is from genome assembly GCA_025352065.1 of Acidobacteriaceae bacterium. Classification (GTDB taxonomy): domain Bacteria; phylum Acidobacteriota; class Terriglobia; order Terriglobales; family Acidobacteriaceae; genus JANXUC01. The sequence goes on from JANXUC010000164.1 coordinate 57,859, forward strand.
CGCGTTTTTCCCCGTAGTCGTTTTTCGCGCTTTCGCCAGTGAGCAGCTTCAGGCCGAAATCAACCAGAGGCGAGAACCCGGGCGTGATCACCACCAGCGAACCATTGGGCTTTAACACACGCGCGATCTCGCGACACGCCGCCAGCACGTTGGGTACAAACTCCAGAGTGCTCACAGCTACCGCGGAATCAAAATACCGGTTGTCAAACGGAAGCGCTTCGGCAGTGCCTAGGCGAAGCTGCGCGGAAACGCCTCGCTCCGCCAGTTCGTCGGCAATCTCTTGATTCCGGTTGTGAACGTCGATTCCGTGCAGGTCCTCGCACCGACGGGAAAGTCCCGGCAGGAATACTCCGCTGCCGTACCCGATCTCAAGCAAGCGCCCGGAACGACTCTTAGGCAGAAGCGACAGCGCTAACCTGAATCGCTGCCGCTGAATCCAGCCGAGAACGGGCTTGTAGTTCCAGTCGGCATGGTCAAGCGGACCAGTCTTGATCAGTGCATTTTGCGGCAGCAGGTGAGTTCTTGACCCACTTTGCTCTGTGGCCGCAGGCGATCTCCCTAAGTGCCAAGAAATCTCTTGGGGCTTGATGGCGTCCGTCTGAAAACCAGCTTCAAACGGGTGGCTTGGTATCTCGTGTGAAGACCGTGCTCTGCCATGCGCTGCTGCTGGGTGGGCGGCCATTCTGGATGCGCCGCCCCTTTCCCAGCATTGACTGAACAGACTCGGTTACAACGATGAGCTAGCTTTCTGATTCTTGACCTGAAGATCATTCACCACTTGCAGCACATTCGGCACACCGGCTGCCACCTTCTCGGCGCTGGAGCGCTTGTCAGCCGAGTTCACTTCTCCGGTCAGAGTCACTACGCCGTTCTTCACTTCGTATTTCACATTGTCGTGCATTCTGTTCTGGATCAATGCAGCGTCCAGATTCTTCTCGATGCCTTGGTCCAAATCGGAGTTCATCGCTTTGGCTTCTTTTTCTATGCCAACCGGAACCACGGCAATCTGATCCGCAACAACTTGGGATCCCGCGAAGGACTTGGCTAAGGATTCCGCCTGTAACTTGTCGTTCTCGTTGGTCACTTGTCCACCGAGAGTCACGATGCCCTTGTCGCGATCCTGACTAACGGAGACCTTGGTGAGTCCCGCTTGATCAAGCGATTTGCGAATAGTGCCGGAAACATCAGCTGATTTTGAGGCCGTCTGTGTGCATCCGGCCAGAATCAGAACTGAGAGCAGCGTGAGCGGGGTAAGGAACAGCTTCATTGTTTTCATGTTTTTTCCTTTTGATCGGACCGTGAATTGAATCCGGGAGTGAACGGCTTCCTTGTAGACAACTACAGCCTCGCTCAATTGCAAACGGACTGCTGTACAAAAACGCTCACTTTATGAGGAGACTTGCCCACCGTCCGCGAAGACACTAGGTGACTCTTTTCCGGGCTGGTGCCTCACTTTCCGCTAATCGCGGCGGCGCTGATTTACAAGGCGGCCAATTCTGACCGGTTTTCCGACACCTGGGACAGCCAAGTACTTGCAAGGAACGGCAAGACACTACAATTGCGGACTGAAAATACGGACTAGCCGCAAAGAATTTCGAGAACTTACGTAGTCCAACTTTGCACGTGCCGCTGAAATTTCCCGCGCGGATATGCTCTCTTGCGACCTGCTGGCGTCACGGAGGAGATGGCGCAGGCCCATGCAAGGTTGATTGAATTCGCACTTCACTTCCCGGTAAAGCGATTGCCAACTGATTGCCTCTTAGTCGAGACGTATTCCCGAGCTTTGTTAAAAACAGCCTTCATGGCATCGGATTTCTTGATTTGCGAAGCCGCCGGAAAGTAGTTGCTGATGAGAATCCGGGCACCAAGATTTTCCCAACGCGTATCAGTTTGGCTAGAAGGGTGCTCAAAATCGAGTTTCACGCCCGCTAGAAAAGTCAAGGAACAACTCCCTGCGAATGGGACTGCGATTCGTGCTTCTCTAGAGAGCGCTTCAATGGTGATTTTCGCCGCAGGCGGGCTTGCGATCAGGGTACTCGCAGGCGTAAGAAGACTCACGCAACCCGCTCTCTCGCTTGCACGAATCGAGGGGAGTTTGCGTTCAGCTGCCATGGCGACTACTTACTGCGGTTTTGGTGTTGTGGCGGCCGAAGTCCGAAGAGGTTGGTCCGAGGTCGCTTTGGATGAGACACCCGCTGGTTGTGTTTGCTTGTTTGGCGGAATTTCGATGCCCGCTGGATAGATGAAGATCTGCACCGTGCCCCAGCCGGTATCCGAATTCGCGTCCGTCTGCTTACCCATCCCCAGAGTTCTAAGCTGACTATCATCAAATCCGAAGTTCTCGACCAGATACTCGCGCACAACCATGGCCCGGGCCTCCGTTAGTACCAAGTCCTTCTGGGTGTCGCCTGCCATGCCCGCGGAGACCACGATTACGGCAAACCCGAACTGGTTATTCGCCAGGAACTCGCCGCCAGCGTTGAGAACCTTCTGGTTCTTCAGCTTGGCCGAATCGTGCTTATCGAAAAGCTGCTTCGCCGAGTAAGTAAACTCCTTGATCGGCGCGCTTTGCGGCAGCCGTTCAATCTCATACTTGGCCAGTTCGGTGGAGTCTGTGTAACCGCGGCTCTTGAAATACCCGCGCAGCAAGAAGTTGTGCTTTAAGGCTTCCATATTCTCGTTGAAGCCGGTGGCCCCGGCTTGCGCCTGGGTCATGGTGTCATGCATGGCGCTCGTTGTCTGTGCAAGGTTGCTATAGAGCTGTCTGTCGTTCACCAGCGCCCCCACAGTTCCCTGCCCATGATCGATCTTGGCCGTTATCGAATCAAGATTGGCGGTCGCGCGAGTAGCATTCTGGATGGCTTGTTGGCTGGTATCCAGAATACCGCTCGTTTTCTTAAACAGGTCCGACATTTCCAACGGCGGCTGGCTCGCGATGGTATCACCATCCCGCACTTCGGCTTTTCCAGCCGATCCAAACGAGATCGCCAGATACTGGTTTCCCAATAATCCCTCGGTTTCGATTGTGGCCACGGAGTCTTGCTTGATGATTTCGTGCGTCGACCTGCCGAGGTCCATGACTACGGTGACGTTTTCGCCCGGCTTGTGCGGCAACACAATGCTGCGCACAGTTCCGCTGTGAACGCCGCCAACCCGCACGTCGCCGCCGGCATCCAGCCCCACCACGTTGTCGAATTGCGCCTTCAATTGGTACGTGGAGCTGAAGAGATATTGCTTCCCTCCGATAATGAAGACCCCAAGCACCAGAATTGCCAGTGTTCCAATGATGAAAGCTCCCAACCGCGCCGCTCTCGACATATCTCCCCCTACGAATGCTTTAGAAATTCCTGAACAAACTCGATCTCACTCCTCTGAAGTTCTTCAAAGCTGCCTTCGATGACGACTTTCCCCTCGTTGAGCAGGGCCAGACGGTCCGCAATCGTCTTCGCACTGTGCAGATCGTGAGTGACCACGATAGATGCCATGTGATGCTCTTGCTGCAGCTTGAGCACCAAGTCATTGATCTCCGCCGCACTCATGGGGTCGAGACCAGCGGTGGGCTCGTCAAGCAGCAAGATGTCCGGCTCCAGCGCCAGAGCGCGAGCCAGGCCGACTCGTTTCTGCATGCCACCCGAGATATCGGAAGGCATCTTCTCAAGGCCCGCTTCCATGCCCACTTCCGCTAGTAGCGCCCTGACCCGGTCGTTCCGCTCAGAGGGCGAGATCTCTTTCTTGTGGTGCTGCAGCGGAAACGCCACGTTCTGCTCGACTGTAAGCGAGTCGTAAAGCGCAGCGTGCTGAAACAAAAAGCCCATCTTCTTGCGAATTCCGCCGAGCTGATCGAGAGCCAGACCAGCAATGTCTTGCCCGTGGATGCGAACCGATCCCGAATCAGGCTTCGTCAGCCCGATGATGAGCCTCAGCAATACGCTTTTGCCGGTTCCGCTGCGCCCCAGCACAGCGAGGGTCTCGCCACGCTTCACACTCAGGCCAATCCCGTTCAAAACCTTTTGACTTCCAAATGATTTGTGCAAATTCTCGACAGCGACAACGGGCGCACTACCGCGTTCCTTGGCTTCTACTTGCTCTGTCTCGACTTGTTCGATGGTGTCCATATTTACTTGCCGGTTGCTGAATCAATGTTCATGGAAAAAATATGAGAGTGAGTTTCACGAGCACAACGTCGGCCAGGATCACAAACAGCGAGGACAGGACTACCGAGCTCGTAGCCGCTCGACCCACGCCTGCGGCGCCTCCCTGCGTCCTCATTCCCTGAAAACATGCGATCAGCCCGATGATTAGGCCAAACACGGAAGTCTTAAGCGTAGGCGCCAGAAGGTCATTGAAATGGGCTCCCTTGAAGCCAGCGTTAACGAACTGATGTAAGGAGACTGGCTCCACCAGTGCCTGCGCAACCCAGCCCATGAACAAGCCACAAAAATCGGCAGCAAGAGTCAGTAAGGGCAGCATCAGGATGCAGGCCAGAATGCGCGTCGCAGCCAACAGCCTGTAGGGGTTGACCGCGGAGGCCTCGATGGCGTCGATCTGCTCGGTCACTTTCATCGACGCCAGCTCCGCTCCAATGCCAGCGCCCACCCGGCCACTCACTACGAGCCCGGTAATGATTGGACCGGTCTCACGAATGATGGAGAACACAAGGGCGGCGGGAAGCAAAGACTTAGCCCCAAATCGCGTCAGGCTGTAACGGGCCTGTAAAGAGAGCACAATCCCGGTGGCGGCCCCGGCTAAAGCCACCAGCAGCAGCGACTTGGACCCGACCTCGTCGAGTTGTTTGAATAGTTCGCCGAATTCAAAGGGTGGGGTTACTGCAGCCCGCGCAACTTGCCAGAAAAACATTCCCAGATCGCCGAACCACTCGAGAAACTCGGTGACCATGCCCTTGGCGGAGTTCGCAGCCGGAGACAAGACGGATGGGAGTTCCGCAACGTGTGCGTCCGCCCCCACGACTGCTCTGAACCGCCCGCCGATCACGGTTTTGGACCCGGACTTGGCGCTTTGTGCGCATGCTCCAGGTGCATACGAGAAAGCAACGAGTGCGGTCCGCCGTAGATGAATTCAAGGCCGAGGTTTCCGCCTATAGACCCCAGCAAGCTGTAGTTGCCCATTCGGAGTGCATCCTTGGCGCCGTAGCGGTCGGGATACCACCCGTAGACGGCCGTAAAGGTGCCTGCATACGGAGCAATGAGAGCAGGGAACGAAAACACGCGGTGACCATCGTCGCCACGGCGTGATGTAAAGGACGAAACTACTGCATGACTCAGCCGCGGGAACAAACCTTTGCATTCGCAGCGGTAGTACAGCGTGTCCTCGCGGAAAGCCCGGGCGAGTCCATAGCGAGCTGTTGTGGTAACCGCCGCAATGCCGAAGTCGGACCCGAATCGCTTGCCGTAACCCGTTGCACCTTGCTCCCAGTCCGGAGGGGTATTGCCCGCCTGACTCAGGCCAGCACCAAATGCGGCGCCTATGATGGGATACGGGCCGAAAGCATCGAAGAAGTAGTTGCGAAGCCTCGTTTTCTCGGTGGGACGAACGTAAGATGGCAGTGGTTCCGCAGGGGCTGCGCTCGCAACCGTGCTGGAGGCGTCCCCTGGATCAGCCAGTGACTGCGCCTGCGCCATTACTGCCGCAGCGGACGCTACAAACAACAACAGCATAAGTCGGCGCATCTTCATGTTGAGATTCTCCTTGATCTAGGCCCCCGACCCTAAAGGTGAATCTCTCTCACACGGTAAGCGGGCAAGTTCCGTGGTCACATTGGCAAGCTATTTCTACCTCGTTGGGTCCCGCATCCTTACAGGCTTGACCACAGTATTTGTCGCCAACCTGGACCATGCACTTGCAAGGGAGGTGTGCGCACTTGTTCGGCTCATTCGTCGTCATTGTTGTTCTCCTTTTCTACAGCCGCCTATGCTACTTCCTTCTTTTCGACGATCACCGGCACCTGCACCAGTTCCTCAAATAGAGTGCGGTAGTGAAGCATCGCCGTTCTCAGGTCGTCCGTTGTCGCTTGGACTTTCCCAACCCGCAGCGCAATCTCATGCGCAGACCGATAATTCTCTACCACTCGGGGATGGTCGACAGAGATGTCTGCCGCGCGCTGATCGAATTCGGACACGGGATAGCCGCGAGCCATCATGACAGAGGACACCAGGTCGTCCGCCTCTGTAACCGCCCCCTTTGGAGAATCGACAAAACGAGACTGTACATCCTCCCAGCGTTTCGAAAAGCGCTCGTGCTCCATCGGATCAAGGTCGCGAATGTTGAGCTTTTCCACGCGCTTCTCGCGATCCGCCAGTCTTGCTTCTGCCTTTCGTTCCGACCCATGCGCCAGCACCGCCCGCTCGTACTCGGGCCCAAATTTTTGCCGCAGGCTTGCGGTCGTACTCCTGCTTTTTCGCACATACAACAGAACAACCACTGCAACGATCACAATCGCAGCGACGACGAGCACAATCAGTTTCGGATCGATCAGACTTAGATTCATTGAAACCTCCCTAACATCAAGAACGGCCGCAAAACGAGATTTGCTAACGAAGTTCCTTCTACTGCCAGAACCCCATGAATAGTCAGTATCAGACTTTGGGTTTCGGAAAACTGGTCAGAATTGACCGCCTTGTATCAATGTTGCGGCATCGAGCAGAAAGTGTGGCAGGGGTGCAGAGAAAGAATCATCCACGGTTACCGAGATAGGGCGTACTTCTTTGTGAAGTGAGCGATTCTGCACAGCCGTGCCGAAGCGTTTGAGTGAAGCTATACCTCTGGGACAGCCTATGCCCGGCTGTCGTTTCGAGCCTGGAGATGGCCACACCAATCACAGCAGAAAGGACTTCAGCATGCTTCGCGCGATTGTTGCGATATTCCTGATTCTATGGCTCTTGGGCTTCGTCCTGCACATCGCAGGCAACTTGGTCCACTTGCTGGTGTTAGTGGCGTTGGTGCTCCTGTTCAATGACTATCTGGTCCGTGGGCGAGCCAAGGCGTAGCATCATTGGAGAAGGACTTCGGCTACCCAGCGGGTTGCCGGTTTAATGTTCCGTTCCTAAAAGATCTAAAGAGAGGAAAATTCAAATGTTGATACTGATTATCATCCTGGTGTTGGTTTTAGGGGGCGGTGGAGGGTATTACGGTCACAGCCAATGGGGTTACGGTGGGGGGGCAGGCGTAGGGCTCGGCACCATACTTTTGATCCTCCTCGTAGCCTATATGTTGGGCGTCTTCCACTAAGGCGATTCGCGCGACCTCGCAAGAACGAAGGGGACACTGAATGAGCAGCCATAGTACTTTGTCAGCCGAGGAGTCTGATGTTTGCGCGAGAGTGAAGCGTCTGGGCTACGGGAAGTCCAAGACTATAAGGCTCTACGGCGAAGAGTACGTAGCGGTTTCCGATCCGTTCTTTGAGGGGGGCGGAGTCGCACTTCGAGTGACAACCAAGCGAGATCCATGTGTACAGATCCTTCGACTTCCGGTGACGATCTTGCAGAGTGTCGTGGGAAGGTCGTTTGTAAGTGCTGCGCAGTCGGAACCCGTTCCTCACTTGTGAGGTGATTCCGCTGGACAAACAACAAGAATCGTTGCCCTGACCGCCTGGAGAAATGCTTCTTTCATCGCTCGCTTCGAGCCCTACACAACAAACATGGCGACGCCCGCAGCGAACATTGCCGCTGTGGTGATCGCCACGACGGCCCACCCCAGACGTGAACTCGGCTGGCCCTGCATCAGTTTCTTATCGGCGGCTATCACAAGGATTGCGACGAGAAGGAAAGGGGCTAACAGTCCGTTGATGACAGCTGTCCAATACAGAGCCTTCACGGGATTAATACCTGCGAAATCCAATCCGACGCCTGCTGCCGTTGAAAACAGGATGAGGGCATAAAACGAGCGCGCCTGCTTCAATTTCTTGTCCAAGCCTTGGTGCCACCCAAGCGTTTCCGCGAATGCATATGCCGCTGACCCTGCCAGCGTGGGGATGGCAAGAAATCCAACCCCGACAATGCCGACGGTAAACAGGGTGGCAGCGAACTTGCCCGCGAGGGGCCGGAGGGCTTCTGCGGCCTGCCGGGACGTCTCGATGTGCGTTATGCCGTGACGGTTGAGGGTGATCGCGGTTGTCAGGATGATAAAGAACATCACTACATTCGAGAAAAACGCGCCGACGCCTACATCCACTTGTCTTAGCTGAAGTTCTTGGATGGTTGCCCCTCTCCGTTCAGCAAGAGTATTGAGCCCCGCGGCTTTTTCTTCTTCAACTTCTTCGCTCGCCTGCCAAAAGAACAAATATGGGCTGATCGTGGTGCCAAGAATCGCAACCAGCGTCGCCCATTCATCTCTGGAACGCGGCATCGATGGTATGAGGGTATCTCGCGCCACTCGGCCCCAATCAGCCCCCACCACAAACGCGGTAATCGGGTATGCGAAGAGCACCAGCACGAGCCACTTGAGCACGTTCGCGATCTGGTGATAACGGAGCCGCACCGTTGCCCACGAAATTAGGAGTGCGAATGCCACTACAAAGAAGTGAGAGTTGATCCCGGAAAGCATTTGAGCTGCGTCGGCCATCCCGGCGAGGTCTGCGGCGATGTTAATGGTATTTGCCGCAAGCAGAGCCAAGACGAAGACACGAAGCAGCCACATTGGAAGACGCTGCTTTAGATTTCCCGCTAAGCCGCGCCCGGTCACCATTCCGATTCGGGCACACATCATTTGAACCGCAGCCATCAGCGGCCACGTCAGGAGTGCCGTCCAGAGAAGCTTCGTTCCAAGCTGCGCGCCCGCAACAGAATAGGTGGCAATACCCGATGGGTCATCATCAGCGGCTCCGGTGATAATTCCCGGGCCAAGCGATTTCAAAAGCAATCGTATCCATCGGGTTGGGCCATTTGTCCGCATGAAAGACTCGGGTGTGATTTAGGACGCCATGAGGGCTGAGGTTAGTAGTCTACCCGAAGCAATCCGGAACTTGTCCAACAGCTTCTCCAGTGGCGTGGCGACATACGCGGATGGATAGACTGCGCCTATGCACGCGAAAAAGAAAACTACGAAGAGTGATCCATGAACTGCTACATTCGGCGCGAGCCGCTAAAGTGAGCCATTTTGAACAGACTCGACGCAGGGCTTTTCTTTAACCTTGGTTGGATCGGGATTTCGGGCTAGCGAAGATCTTAGGTCAAGCCTGATTGCCGTCAGCCGCTCCCAATCCTAGGGAACGTTAGGGGACAAGGAGGCAGAAATTGAAGAATTCGCGAAATGGTCACAGTGGTTCCGGCAGACTAGGCCCCGTGCTCCTTCTACTGGTCGTTGTTTTCGGGGTCGCCTATTACCTCTACTCGAGAAATGCGTCGGTCCAAAACGCATTCCACTCCGTTAGAGAATCGACGCAAGATGCCACGATAACCTCCAGAGTGCGAACTGCGATACTCCTATCCAAATACGTATCTCCTTTCGACATCAGCGTCACGACAACCCAAGGGAACGTCACTTTGGATGGCCAGGTTCCATCGGAACAGATCAAGGCGGTGGCAGGAGCAATTGCGCAAGATACGTCCGGCGTCAAAGAAGTGCACAACAATCTAGGCATCAACCCCGCGACGGCGCGCAACCCTGAAACCGAACTCCTGGGCGCAAGAGTAGGTGATCTGGAGATCAAGACTTTGGTAAACGAGGGTCTCTCGCAAAATGCCGACCTGGCCGAGAAACACATCACCACGGAGGTAAAAAACCGAACGGTGACCCTAGGCGGCACGGTACAGACGGCAGCGCAGAGATACGCAGCCGAACAAATCGCGTGGCAGGTTACCGGCGTGCGGGGCGTAACGAATAATCTGAGTGCCACGAGTACGCAGACAAGTCCGGAAAGCCCCGATGAGAAACTTGCGCACCGGGTCGAGTTTGAATTGTATTCGACGAAGGCAATCTCGCTGAAAACGGTGCAGATCCATGCTGACAATGGAATTATCACTTTGACCGGCAATGTTTCGTCCCGCGCGGAAAAGATGCTAGCGGAAAAGACAGCGCAATCCGTTGAAGGTGTTCGGAAAGTCGTAAATAGTCTGGCCGCACCCGACGAAGTGCAATCTTGACCATAACTGTTTGACAATTGGTTTTGTAGCACGCTAGTGAGGGCCTGCCGCTTCACTGCTCGCATTGCCCGGGACAGAACAATTGTGTTCGAAAGTTGCCTATGCCCATCCTCCGTCGGCCAGCGCTATTCGTTGGGGGAATCGCCGCGATATTCGTCCTCCTCCTGATTTCGTTGTTTCCCGCTTTCGTTGATGTGGATCGCTACCGACCGCGCTTGGTCTCCTATCCCCAGGAAAAAACCGGTGGGGCACCCGATGTTCCGGTATGGAAAAAAAGTCCAAGGCTGGGCCACCCCCCCGAGCAGCAAGAGTCCTGATGCGACGGCCGGAATGCCGTAACGCCAGCTCGCAAACACCTTCCGGGGCGTAGTGATCGCGGGTATCTGCGGAGTCGCAGGGCTGCACCGCAGCCGTGCCCCGATTTCAACGAGTGTCCATCTGCGCTGGGGATCACGGCACAGACAGTGACTGACGATTTCGAGACCTGGGGAAGGACACAGGAAGCGGAGAGCCACTCCGAATGAACCTGCACCGTGAGGTCTGCGAAATTGGGTCGTGACCAAACGCGTCATTGTTTGCCCTGGGCCCGCTTACCAAAAGACCGTCGAAAGGCTCAGGCTCCCCGATTCCAGTTGCGTATGGTTGAGGACGAAGAAAGACCAAAGCAGCAAAACGGCAACGCACCCATGCTTTCCGAGTAATCCTTCATTTCGACGAAAATTCTTGGGGCGAAATAGGACGTAAAGCTTGAGCGAAGCCTCCCCACCCATGCTCAGACGCAAGAATGGGAAAGCGGGCTCCAATCCGCAACGACTTCTTTCGTTCTATTTTGTTCCGATTACTTCGCCATTTTGAGCGACATGACATGGACTTCGCTCTTGTCCGTGTCAACGTGCGCGGTCAGCGTGACGTGATGACCCTCGTGGCCTTTTACTGCGTCCGGATTGTTGATGGTCCAGCTCTTGCTGTCGCTATCGCTGACGAAGGTTTTGCCGTCGTCGCTCACCTTCCCCGTGACCTTGCTGGCTTTCTTGGACATACCCATCTTTCCGGAGTCGTGCTTCATGGTGCTCGTGTCCTGAGCTGAGGCCACGCCGAGGGTTAGTAGAGACAAGCCAAAACAAATTGTCATTAGTTTTTTCATGTTGTTCTCCTTTTAATGTGCAGGCTTTCGCCCGCTGGAAAGCTTAGATGCTCTATTGACGACATTAACTGGTACCCGTTGGATTTTCCCGTGAATGACACGAACTCGTATTCACACGAACGGGCACCCGAGCGAGCGGTCTTCAAACGGCTCGTCGTCCGCTCATAAGGTTAAAGACGAGAACCACCAATCCGATAACCAGAAGAAGGTGGATCAGACCGCCGCCGATATGCAGACTGAACCCCAGAAGCCACAGAATCAAAAGCACAACAAAAACTGTCCAAAGCATTACTCTCTCCTTTAGCACGCGGATGTGAAATACGTTCCGAACGAAAAGCTGTGGCGTCCCCAGACAACACAACGATAAATTATGGACTGCGCCCCCCCGAACTCAAGGCCATCCAGATTGCGGAGGCCATGGCACACACTCCAGTTCTTACGCGACTTTCGCTTGCTCTTTGAGAGCGTCTCTTTCCGCCCCGAGAAAAGTCAACAACCCCTGGTTCACTATATCGGCGTGCGTCCAGGCGATGCCGTGAGGGCCGCCTTCTATGACCAGCAACTCACTCCCTTTCACAAGCACATGCGTGCGTTTACCTGTGGCGGCGAACGGGAGAATCCGGTCTGCATCACCGTGAATGACCAACGTGGGAATTTCGATTCCTGCGAGATCTTTCCGGAAGTCGGTCAACCAGGCTGAGACGCAATCGAAAGTGCCCGTGGGCGAGGCATCGGCTGCGACGTTCCAATTCGACTGAACGACTTGGCTGCTAACGCGATGGCCACCTAGAACGTCAAAGTTGTAAAAATCTGCTAGAAAAGACGAAAGAAATGCTAGACGGTCCGCAGTGATAGCTTTCTCGATTCCGTCGAAAACAGCGCCAGCAGTGCCCTCTGGATTTTCATCCGTCTTGAGCAGGAATGGCGTAATCGATGCGATGAAGACCGCTTTCTTAACGCGCTTGCTCCCGTAGGCGCCCAAATACCGGGCCACCTCGCCTCCCCCCATGGAAAATCCAACCAGGGTTGAGTCATGGAGGTCGAGCTTGGTTAGAAGCTTCTCCAGATCCGCAGCGAGAGTGTTGTACTCGTAGCCCGAGACGGGCCGACTCGATTTACCGAATCCCCGTCGGTCGTAGGTAATGACCCGATAACCAGCATCGAGCAAGGCTGGCACTTGCTTTTCCCATGAGGCCCCACTCAGTGGCCAACCGTGGATCAGAACAACGGGTTCACCAGTACCGTGATCCTCGTAGTAGAGATTGATGTTGCCTGAATTTTCCTGACCAACTCGGATGTATGGCATTGAAAACTCCTCATTCTTTTTCTGATCTGCGAATCGCATTCGCTATGTTCGCGATGAAGCCTGGTGGCGCTACCAGAACTCTGGAAGCCTGTCTGAATTGCAAGGAAGCTCCCGAGCTTTCAAAATACGTCTCTTGAAGACCGCCGATCTGTTCAAAATTGCTCACTCGTCGGAACTATTTTGCAGGGACAAGCAAGAGGCCTTGCGGTCACGCTGTTGCTCAACAATCGCGGGTTCACCCATTGCGGGGTTGTGAGCGTACAAGGCCTGTTTACACAAACAGCGAGTGTCACGACTTGCTGTAGATGCGGATCTCAGATCAAGTTTCTTAGAGGCTCCAGAGTGAGCACTATGAAACAGACTCCTGACGCTATGACGCCTAAGATCGCCTAGGAGGTAGAGCCATGAGTTTGCCCGAAGAAGTTCGCCTCTTGCTCGTCGCTCGCGCCGGTCCCGATCCTGACGCCGCGAGGTTGCTGGAAATGTTCACGAGATCTAATGAGACCCTAAGCCAGAGTTCGCTAGCTAGGGGCGCTCTCACCGCGACTACCTGCCCGCTGGATGAGTTTGCTTTCAGCAAGCAGTGTCTCTGACGGCGGTCATCGAATAGGTTCCTCGTCGGACTGAGTTCGCTCCATGTCCAAGTATGCTCTGGTAGAAGAAAGGCGGTCGTGAGGGTCCGAACGTCGCCAATATTTGGTCGACACTAACCCATGGCCGCCCAGAGCGGTCGTGAGGGTCCAAACGTCGCCAATTTGGCCGACACTAACCCATGACCGCCCGCAATGGCAATTTATTAGGGCTGTTTAACAGTATTCATCTGCAATGTAACTGCTGTCTGTGCGAACAGTCTGCCGTTGATGGATGCGCCCGTCTGCATGGCGATCATTGTTTTAGACAGGATGATTCCCTCAACGTGTGAGGTGGTTCCAAAGGTCGCAAGGCCAGCGAGCTGCCAGAAGATGTTCTTGGCCTGTGCGCCTCCGCTCAGGTGAACAGCGACACCGTTACTCACTTTGAGATTCCCCGATATCTGGAAGATCCAGACATCATTGGGGCCACCCGAAAGAGTGACATCCGTTGGCATGTTTACACCGGTACCCCACTTGTAGAGGCCAGGGGTGAGTGTCATCCCGCCAATATTTCCAGCGCCTAGTTCAGTGAAGTCAGGCGATGGCCGTCCAGCGGCGTCGGTGTATGCGTTTTGCATGTCGAGTACTGCCGTGGTCAATCGAACAGGATCTACTAAGCGACAGGGAGCGGGGCCAGCAGCATTGACTGAGTAAACAGTGCCAGTCACTTCTGTGCAGGTCAAGAGGTCTGCGGCACCGGTGATGGGGCTCGTCCCTACATCACCTGTAACCGCTGAAGTCGGGACATCCGTAATTCCTGTTTTTGTCAGAATCACAAAATTGCCAGCTGTTCCCAAGTTTACCGGTACTGGACCAGGCGATCCCGCGTGTGCGCTCCCGGCAAATGCGAAAAGCCCGGAAGCGATAATTGCTACAGTGAAACTCTTGGTCATCATCTAAAGAACCTAAATCCCCGGAGCCGATCAGGTCCATAGGCCCTGACTGATTGTTTTGCCGGAGATCGGCTGAAAGATTTGTAGGTGTTTCCCTTACAAGAAAGGGGGAGGCGCGAAAAGAGTTGCAGGCGGGACGCACCCTCACGGTCGTAAAGGCCGCCCTATCGTGGGGACTTCTCAAATCACCAAGCCGTTTCGGATCGCGTACCGCACTATTTCGGCGCTATTTTTAACGCCGAGCTTTTCCAAGACGCGCGCGCGATAGGTACTGATGGTTTTTGCGCTCAGTGACAGTTCTCCGGCGATTTCCGTCACGGTCTTTCCCGATGCGATACGGCACATAACTTCATACTCGCGGTCGGAGAGAGTCTCGTGCGGCGCGCGCGTGGAATCCTGTCCTACTGTCAAGGCCAGTTTTTCGGCCAGCGCGGGACTTACGTATCGCCCCCCGGCCAGTATCTTACGGATGGCTTTCGCCAACTCCTCTGGAGCGCTTTCCTTGGTCATGTAGCCTTCCGCGCCCGCCTTCAGGGCACGAATGGCAAATTGGTCCTCGGGGTGGGCACTCAGGACCAGAACCGGGAGCTTCGGCCTCGCGACCTTTAATTCCTTGAGCAAATCCAAGCCATTTTTCCCCGGCAGGGTGATGTCGAGCAGCGCCACATCCCACTCTTTTTTCTGAAGCTGTTCCAGCGCCTGCCGGACATCGGAGGCTTCCCCAAATGCGGCCCCGTGAAATTCATCGGCCAGGAGCGCCTTCAAACCGCGCCGGAGAATAGCGTGGTCGTCGACGATGAGGACTCGCATCATAATCTGGGGTTGGACTCCTCCGGCGGCAGGAGTGGAATCCAGGCGGCGACGCTGGTCCCTTTTCCCGGAGCACTCGATATATTCACCTGCCCCCCCAAGATGGCCGCGCGTTCCCGCATACCCAGCAGACCCAGGGATTTGGAAAAGGAAGGGTCCGCTGGATCGAAGCCCCGTCCGTTATCCCGTATCAGTAAAACCAGCCCGTCCCGTTGCTTCTGTAGGACCACCTCGGTGCGCGTGGCCCCGGCATGGCGCGCGACATTGGTCAAAGTTTCCTGAAAAATACGAAATAGTGCGGTTGAAACATCCGGCGCGACCACCACTTCCTGGTCGAGCAGCCGAAGCTTGCATGGGATGCCGGTTCGGACCTGGAATTCCTGGGTCTGCCATTCCACGGCGGCCGCCAAACCCAGATCCAAAATACCAGGCCTCAGGTCCGTGGAGATTCGGCGAACAGATTTGATGAGGTTGTCTGCCAACTGAAGCGTGGCGCCGATCCTTTCGAGCATCTGGCCATTTCGCGGGGACAGCCTGCCTGCCAGCCAGGAGATGTCGATTTTGACGGCGGTCAACGACTGGCC
>JANXUC010000008.1 GCA_025352065.1 Acidobacteriaceae bacterium
CCATCCACCGCCACGGCAGCCTCATACTTCTTAACCGCCAGTTCCCTCTTGTGCTGCAAGTCGTAAAGCTCGCCAGCATTCAAATCAGCACGCTGTTTCATTTCAGGATCGGGCTTGGTAACCTGATCCATCAAAAGATAACTGCCTAAAGCAGCCGCATCGTCTTTGGACGCCCGCTGCACATCTCCCATATCGATGCACGATAACTCGTAGTTGCCAAACGGATAGCGCCCCGCATGCCCCACTTCCCAAACGTGACGGTACGCAACCAAAGCTTCCTTGTCACGATGCGCCGCCCGCAGAAGGTCACCCTCCTCCAGAGCTAGGATCACATTTTGCGGAAAGCTCTGCGTCAAACCGCGCACCAACGTCAGCGACTCGTCGATCCGCCCTTCCCGCCTCAGAAACAGCACCAGCAAAATCCTGGCATCCACGCTGGTCTGGCTCCCTCCGCGCGAAACCGCGTAAAGCTCTTCGATTCCCCGCTTCTTGTCACCACTGAATCCGACTAGCGACGCCGCTGCCTTCACTGCCCAGGGAACGCTACCTAAAACGTAGTCGTGCGCCCCCACGATCAGATTCGCGTCCACGTAGTCGTGGTTCATCTCCAGGACGTACTCGTGATCGCGGCGCGAGCCAACGGCCGAACGCAACGCTGTAATCCACGAGCGATCAATCAACCCCGTATAACTCGACCGCATGGCGCGCGTCACACCGCGGGCGTAGAGCGCGTCTACATCTTTTTCGTTGGTGCGCAGCTTGTCCTCTTCCAACTGCGTCGCCGTTTCCAGCAGCTCTTTAATCTTGCGTTTCGCCTCAGCCGTCGCCGGACGCTTCGGCGAGCCAATAAAACTGTCGCTCGCATAGTCCGCCGGATTCAGCGCGCCCATCCGGTACAGCTCGCGAATAAGGTACACATCCGCCAGATTGTTCACCGTAAACGGGTCCTGCGGATGCTGCGCCATCGCCTTCTCAAAATTTGGGAGGGCACGCTCGTAGTCCAGGTTGTAAAAGCGATCAAAACCTTCGCGGGTTAAGGCGTCGTTCGGACGAAATGGAGGCAGATCGACGGAATGAGCCGCCGGAGCCGCTAGCACTCCCACAAAAACGGCGCCGACCGCAAACTGAACGCGCAGTTGCCCCCACGAGCAACCAACAAATACACTTTCGAGTATGTTTCGTAACGTTTTCGAGACCATTGGGCCTCAGTATAGCCGGAACCGTCCGGAGGAATCAGGGTAGTAACTAGTACGCCTTGCGAGCGCTGCTTCGGTTGCTCGTATGAACTAACCATGCACTAAAGTGCCATAAGTCGAAAATGCAGCCGAGGCAGTAAAACTTGCTTCTTGTTCCCTGCCAGGCAGCCCACTTAAGTATGCAAACGCTGATTTTTATGGGACTTAAGTAGATAGCACGTTTGGCGGATGACGTGCCTGTTTCCTTTTAACCCAATGACCGACATCATTCAGAGCACGACTCAGGAGTTTTGGCATTCGCCCCTCGCTGGACGCCCCCGTCCGGCGGTCGCAGCGCCGAGCCTCTCCTCCGCGTGCTCAGGGTGCACTGCGGAATTTATCCCAGGGGCGGCGTTCTGCCACTCCTGCGGCTCTGCCCGTGCGCTGCAGCTGTCGGAGGGTTGGATTTCGCACCTTGAAATCAGCCACTTACAACTCGCTGTGGGACTTTCGAGGCCGTCCTTCGTGGCCTTCTTCCTAGGACTCGCCTTTGCCCTTGCGGCACTCCTATCGGGAGTCTTCTCCAACCCGCAGACGGTCATGGACTGGCAAGTGGTACAGGCTTGGCGCATCGAATGGCTGCTGGCGTCAGTAGCTGCGTTCGTGGCTGGCATCCTGCTGAAGCGACCTGTCTCGCGCTAGGACACCTCGACCGCACTCGCTCCGCACTTCAAAACAACCTAGTCGTGGTCGCTTGTTCCGCTGGCGTCTGCCGTGCGAGCGAGCCTTGCTGGCTGATTCATGCGGTAGAGATGATGCACTGGACCGTTCCCTTTGCCCAGCGGGTGTGCATTGGCGATGGCAGCCGCAACGTAGGCCTTGGTTAGGAGGACAGCCTCTGGCATGCCTCGTCCCAACGCCAGGTGGCATGCTAGTGCGGTCGCGAAGGCGCAGCCTGTCCCATGGGTCGAGGTCGTGCGCAGGCGCGGTGATTGGAAGACCTCAAACTCGAATTTTCTTGCCGGCGTCGTGAAGCCCAGCACATCAATCGCGCGTTCCAGATGTCCACCCGTCACTACCACGTTCGCTGCGCCCATCGCGTGCAGACGCTCGGCGGCGATATTCATCTGCTCGGGATTCGTGACGGTAAGTCCCGTTAAATGAGCCGCTTCGTCGATATTTGGCGTCACAACCGTGACCAAGGGCAGCAATTTCTCTATCAGAACAGCAACGCCCTTTGCATCCAACAGCGGCGCGCCCGACGATGACGTTACAACCGGATCCAGAACCACGTTGCCGAGCCTGTGCTGCGCCAGATAGTCCGCTACCGCAGTTGCCACCGCAGCGTTACCCAGCATGCCTATGTGCACGGCATCAATGGAAATATCGTTAACGAGCTCTTCCAGGGTCTCGCGAATCAGCGTGGAAGAAACAGGCTCGGTCCGTAGCACACCGCTGGTCGACTGCACCGTGAGCGCGGTGATACAGGAGACGCCATAGCAGCCGTGAGCTGCGATCGTCTTGATGTCTGCGGTAATCCCCGCACCGGAGGACGGATCGAAGCCGGCAATCGTCAACACAACCGGCGGAGTGGATGGCATACGTTTCGAATGTATCTCAAATTTGCGAGAGAGCAAGCCGATTGGGTACCTAAGGGTTCCTTTAGTGACGGCGCAAGCTACCCAGTCGCTTGCTGACGACGAGCAACTTCGTACGAAAATGAGCACTTCCTATTGATAACTCTCTAGTTATTATGTGATGGGTACGCCCAGGGCTAAACATCTGATTTCAAGGAAGTTGCTCTTTTTTCTATATAAGCCTTTTAGATACATAGTGATACAACCAATAGTGCAGCTTTTACTTATCAAGTAATACGCTATTTTAATTATTTATTTTGAGAGACTTGAAAGATTTATATAATGTTTTACATTATCTTTTGACAATTGATGGTTGAAAAGTAATGCACACAGCAGTTACTTTCCAGCCTTGACTCACCTACCTCCAGTCAGTACCATTTAACCATCCCAATGAAAATCTAACAGTCGCATTGGAAAGCGTTGGCGACTGACTTTGAAAAAATGAGGTGAGTGCATGAAGAAACCTATAGCCCACGGACTGGCTCTGTTTTTGTCGTTGACCGGTCTGGGAGCCACGCACGGACCCGACCGGCAGGAACGCAGTCTTGCAGATGCAAAGCTAGGGCAGATTCAGAAGACCCATCCGGCGCTTCCCTATGGAAAGCAGTCGAAGTCGCACCAGGCCTTCCAAGTCGGTACAGCCTCCTGGTATGGAGAGTACTTCCAGGGCAGGGACACCGCCAGCGGTGAGCCCTATAACATGTATGACCTTACGGCGGCCCATCCTACGCTTCCGCTGGGAACGTTTGTACGCGTAACCAACCTGCGGAACGGTAAAGCGGTCGTCTTGAAGGTGAACGACCGTGGTCCGGTGGTTGAAGGACGTATTATCGATGTTTCCTTCGGTGCCGCCCAGATCCTTGGGATGAGCGGACGGGGTATCCAACGCGTACGCCTCGACCTAATCAAGCCGAGCTTGCACCAATCGGCGGTTCGTAACCATGTCGCCCTGCGCCAGACATTGCCGAGCTAGACGATGTTCCTAGCCACTTGATCTGTCATTCAAAGCGCCAGCGAAGAATCCCTTTCGAATGTCAGCAGTGTTTGCGGCAATAGGGATTTTTCGCTACGCTCAGAGTCTGTGACTTTATTGCGTGTATTTCATGAGCGCGGCAATTATAAAGAAAGATATGAGCGAGAACCAAGCGGGAGTGGAACGCGAAGCAGGGGGAACGAAGCCAGCGGTGAGGTTGCGC